>JAYRVK010000571.1:0-3446 GCA_041918555.1 Sandaracinaceae bacterium | reverse complement strand
GGAAGTGGGCCGGCGCGTGGGCCCTCCTCGCCCTCGGAGAGAAGCTCGCGGAGGACCAGGAGGAAGGCGACCTCTTCGAGGAGGCGACCGCCGCGCTCCTCGCGATCCACGCCGCGCACCCGATCGCCGAGGCCGTGTACTACGGCGTCGATCGCCTCCCGGGCGACGATCCGTGGCAGCGCTGGACGGTAGCCCGACAGCCCGCGCCGAGCCCCGGGCCCGCGTGGCCCGAGGTCCCGCCGGACTCGCTGGATCTGTACGGCGCGATGCAGGAGCGGACCGACGACGCCATCGCCGAGGACCCCTCGTTCGAGGCCGCGCGGGCCGCGGCGCGCGAGGGGAAGAAGAAGCCCGCCAAGGCGCCCAAGGCGGAGAAGGGCGGAGGCAAGAAGAAGAAGGCCGCGGGCCTCGCGCTGAAGAAGGGCACGCCGCCGCCGGCGCCCGCGCTGCTCCCCGCGATCCAGGCCGCGACCGCCGCGAGCGGGGCGTGGGCCGCGATGGGGCCCGGCGACCACGCGATCGTGCTCGAGTACGGGGCGGCGGGCTACGCGGTCGGCGTCGGCTCGCCGAGCGGCGTGCGGCACGCGGTGCCCGCGCTCGTGGGCGCGCGCTTCAAGTACACGTTCTCCGGCGACGGCGCGCGGCTGTTCGTGGTGCGCGTCGGCGAGGACGGCTACGGGGAGCGCGAGGTCAGCGAGATCGACGGCGCGACCGGCGCGCGGCGCGTCGTCCACGAGCACCCGGGCCCGATCATGGCGATCGCGTGGGCCGACGGGAAGCTCCTGATCGGCGGGCCCAAGACCCCGACGGTGCTGCTCGAGGCGAGCGGCGCGCCGCCGTACCGCGAGGCCCGCGCGCTCCGGGATCCGGCGGGCGCGAACGCAGCCTCCGCCGTGCGCGACGGGCGCGTGCTCTTCCTCCACCGCTTCGCCGGCATCGGCGCGTTCGCGACGGTGGTCCTCGCCTTCGCGCAAGACGGCTTGCACGAGATCGCGCGGAGCAAGGCGCGCCTCACGCGCGTGTGGGAGGCCGACGGCAAGACGTGGGCGAGCGAGGGCGAGAAGTCCTTCGAGCTGAAGAACCTCGACGAAGCCCTCGAGGGCGCGCTCGCGCGGCCCGCGGTCGACGACGTGATCATCGACTGGGCCGACGAGGAGACGAGCGTCGACGGGATCGCGCGCTGAGTCTTCAAGGGGCGCTGCGCGCGCCCCTCCCCACCCGCGCGCGGGGCTCGGCCGGCGGCCGGCGCTGCGCGCCGCGAGCTTCAGAGCGGCGAGCCGTAGAGGGCGAGCCGTCGGCCCGGGCTCGCCGCGAGCACGAGCGCGAGCACGTGCGTGCCGTTCGTCCAGACGTCGATGAGCTCCGGGTCCGCGAGCCTCGTCGTCATGTCGGGCAGGACCGTGACGGCCGCGACGCCGTCGAGGTTCGTGACGTGCGCCACCGTCGCGCTGTCCGCGGTCTGGAACGCGATGACCAGGTTGTCCGCGCCGTCCGTGGCGATGAAGTCGGGGCGGAAGGTGCCCGGGAGCGCGGTGGGCGTCGCGATCATCTGCCCGGCTCCGCCGGGGCGCCGGATCATGAAGCCCCCGGTCTCGGTTCGCACGACGATGTCGGCCGTGGCGAAGGTGCGACCGCCGAGCGGCTCCTCGGTCTCGCACGCATCGGTCGCGCCGCCGCCGCCGTCGATGACTCCGTCCAGACAGGCCCGGTCGACGACGTCGCCGGCGACGGTACCCAGCCCGAGGGTGTGGATCCCGTCGCCGAACCGGCTCAGCGCGGGGGCGGGGAGATCCGCTCCGGTTCCGAGCGCCACGGCCCCGGTGGTCACGGCGGCGATCGTCGAGCGCACGGTCCCCGCGCCGTCGGACCGGCCCAGGTACACGGTGTCTCCGAAGGCCGCCCAGCCGGTGATGTTCGGGGTGCTCGCGTCGTCGAAGACCACCTCGCGCAGCTCGCTCCCTCCGATGGGCATCGTCGCCATGAACGGCGCCGAGCCCTCGGTGCCGATCGCGAAGTAGTGGCCGCCGACGATCTCGAGCCGCGTGATCTCCTCGAGGTGGTCGGGCCCGATCCCGGGCGCGAGCACGCGCTGGAACCCCTCCGGCTCGTTCGTGTAGCTGAGCATCGTCCAGGTGTCGGTGCCGTTGTCGCCCTGGAAGAGATCGACGACGCAGTCGCGCACGACGATGTGAGCGGTGGAGCCCTCGCCGTAGACGGGGATGTCGACCGCCCGCGGGTCGATGCTGTCGAGCAAGGTCCAGCCCGTGCCGATGTCGAAGTCGGCGGGCGCGCCGGCGCAGTCGCTGCCCGGCCCGGCATCGGCGGTCGGCCCTGCGTCGTCCCCTGGCCCCGCGTCCGCGCCGGGGCCCGCGTCCGCGCCGGGGCCCGCGTCCGCGCCCGAGCCCGCGTCCGCCATCGGGCCCGCGTCCGTGTCTGTCGATCCGTCACAACCCCAGGGCACCACCAGGGCGAAGAGCAACGAGATTCTACGCATGAGCATCCCTCCCAACGGAGTCACGCTACGACGACGGGGCCCACCACGAACCCCATGGACGTGGGGGCAGCTCGTTAGACCGCGCCGGGCGGGACCCGCGCGGCCTCGAAGTCGGGATCGACGAAGATCTCGGCGTCGAGCCACGCGCCCGGCGCGAAGCGATCGCGCGCCTTCTTCGCGCCCTCGGTCCAGCGCGGCCGCGCGCCCGGGTCGGGCGCGGCCGCGAGGGACGCCGCGGTCCACGGATCGTCGGGGTGCTCGGGCGTGGGCTCGACGCTGCGGCACACCACCGCGGCGATCGGGTGGGCCGCGTGGATCGCGCGGAACAGCGTCTCCACGTCGCCGAAGAACCAGTCCCAGTCGACCCGCGCGGAGCGGGCGCGCACGATCGCGTGCGCCCAGCGGTCGGCCCACGACCACGCGTCGTACGGATCGAGCTCGAGCGCCTCGAGGCTCGGGACCGCGTCGCGGATCACCGCCGCGATCGCCGCGCGCTCGACCGGGCCGGCCGGCGCCACGAACGCGAGCTCGTAGTCGAACCGACCGCCGTCGTACCACTCGGTCGGGTGCGCTCCGTAGAAGCGAAAGGGTTGCTCCATCGCTCTCCATTCTTACTCGAAGTGGCGCGGCGAAGAGGCGCGCTAGACTCCTCGCGTGCGACCTTCGCTCCCGTGCCTCGCGCTCGCGCTGATCGCGTGCGATCCGTCGAACCCTCCGCCGACCGACGGCGGCGCCGACGCGCCCGTGATCCTCGACGTCATCGTGGCGAGCCCCGCGATCGAGGGGACCCCGCTCGTCGTGCGCGGGCTCGGCCTCGATCGCCTCGGCCTCGACGCGCGGCTCTCGATCGAGCTGGGCGGGAGCGCCGTCGCCGCGCTCGACGTGGAGCCGGGCACCGTGGACGAGCTCGTGTTCCTGCTCAGCGCCGCCGCGGTCGACGGCCTGGGGCCCG
>JAYRVK010000570.1:0-19585 GCA_041918555.1 Sandaracinaceae bacterium | reverse complement strand
TCGAGCACCTCGACCTCGTCCGCGCGGAGGGGCTCGACGCGCGCCGGCGGGCTCATCGAGATCTCGGTCACGCCCCGCCCGCTGAGCGGGAACGGGGAGTCCATGTAGTCGCCGGAGAGCGTGATCGACTCGAGCCGCGCCCACATGTCGCGGTGCTGCGGGCGCCGGTCGATCCGGGCGCTCACGAAGCCGCGGACCCACATCACGCGCCGTACGACCTCCGAGAAGTGCGGCGGGAAGTGCTTGCTCATCATGTAGAGGAAGCCGCGGTGCGCCTCGAGCGTGTAGAGCGGCGAGGGCGGGGTCGACGCGCCGCCGACGTGGACCACGCGGTCGGGGACGCGCTCGAGGTGGTAGCCGGCGCGGCGCACCCGCAGGCACCAGTCCGTGTCGTCGTTGTAGAAATGGAAGCGCTCGTCGATCGCGCCGACGTCGGCGAGCACGTCGCGCCGCGTCATCAGGCAGGCGCCCGAGAGGAGCCCGACCCGCTCGCGCCGGGTCGCGGGCACGTAGTTGCGGAGGTTGATCCGCCCGAAGACCTTCTCGCGACGGCCCTCCTCGTCGACCAGCACCGGACCGACGGCGCCGACCGACGCGTCCGCCTCGAGCCGCGCGCGCAGCGCGGCCACGGCGTCCCGCGTGATGAACACGTCGGAGTTGAGCATCAGCAGGAAGCGCCCGGTCGCGCGGCTCAGGCCCTGGTTGGTCGCGTGGCCCCAGCCGTAGTTCGGCAGCTCGTACAGCCGGACCTCGGGGAACTCGGCGCGCACCATGCTGGCGGAGCCGTCGCTCGACCGACCGTCGATCACCACGACCTCCGCCTCCGGGAGCTCGCGCCGCAGGTTGGCGAGCGCCCGGCGAAGGACTTCCCTCCCGTTGTAGGAGGGTATGGCAACGCTCAGGTTGACCACGGCGACCAATACATGCCAAGTCAGCGGGCATCGGCAAGCGCCGAATGCCCAGCCACGCCCTACCACGGCGACCCCCCCGTTGGCGAGTCGGCGCCGTCCTCGGCGCGCTCTGGGGCTTCTGCGCCGCGCTCCTGCTGTTCAAGGCGGTGCACGTCGACGACGCCGCACACCTCGCGATCGCGCAGCACATCACGTCGGATCCGCTGCACCCGATGCGCGCGCGGGTCTTCTGGGCGAGCGCGCCCGCGCCGGCGCACGAGCTGAACCAGCCGCACCTGTTCTTCTACCTCCTCGCGGGGCTGCTCACCGCGAGCGCGTCGATCGAGGCGCTGCACCTCGCCATGGGCGCGTTCACGGCGGCCGCGCTCTACGGCACCTACCGCCTGGTCCGGGCCTGCACCGATCGTGACGATCTCGGCCTGTTCGCGGCCGCGGCGCTCGGGCTCGGCCCCGCGCTGGCTCCGTCGCAGAACCTCATGACGGACGTCCCGCTGCTCGCGCTGTTCGTCCTCTCCTTCGCCGTGCTCTCGACGGAGCCGACGAGCGCGCGCCGGCTGGTTGCCGCCGGCTCGGCGATCGCGGCGGCTTGCCTGGTGAAGTACACCGGGCTGGCCCTGCTCCCGATCTTCGCGTGGTGGCTCTGGCGCCACCCGCGCCGACCGCTCTGGGCGCTCGGGATCCCGCTGGCCGTCCTCGCCGCGTGGTCGGCCTTCAACGTATGGGACTACGGCGACGTCCACCTCCTCGGACGCCGCATCGCCCTCGCCGAGGACGCGCCGAGCGCGCCGGCCGCGGTGGGGCTCGCGTTCGGCCGGAGCGCCCTCTTCGTGCTCACGCTCGGCGCGATGGCGCCCTTCACGCTGGCCTTCTCCGCGCGCGCGGCGGCGCGCTTCGGGGGACGCCGGCTGATCCTCGGAGGTGCGCTCGGGCTCGCGATCACCACCGCCGGCGGTCAGCTCCTCGCGGCCTACGGCCCCGAGGTGCTCCGCGGCGAGACGCTCGTCCACAGCTTCCTGCGCGGGCTCTTCTTCCTGAACGGCGCGCTCGTCATCGCGCTCGCGGTGAGCGCTGCGCGGCGGCTCGGCACGCCCGTCGTGCGCTTGCTCGCGGCGTGGGCCGCGGGCGTGAGCCTCTTCATCGTCGTCCTCTCGCCCTTCGTCGCGGTCCGCCACGTCCTGCTCGTGCTCCCGCCAGTGCTCGGGCTCCTCCTCGTCGATCCGGAGGGTCGCCCGGGCCCGCGCTCCACCGCGGCGGCCCTCGCGCTCTCGGCGCTCCTAGGCCTCGGCGTGGGCGTGGCCGACTGGCGCATCGCGGACGCCTACCGGGACCTGCCCGCGCGGCTCGAGCCGGAGCTCGCGGGCGCGCGCCGCGTGCTCTACCTCGGGCACTGGGGCTTCCAGCACTACGCCGAGGAGGCGGGCTGGACGCCCTACGTCCCGGGCGTCACGCGGCTCGCGCCGGGGGACGTGCTCGTGCGCCCGCGCGCCGTCGATCAGCCCGCGATGCTCCCCGCCGACGCGGCGCGGATGCCGGTGCGGGAGCTCGTCGTCCTCGAAGCCTCTCCGCTCGACCTGTTCCGCACGGTCACGCCGCGGCTCGGCTACTACTCCGTGTGGCACGGCCTCCCGTGGACCCTCAGCCTCGCGCCGCTCGAGACCGTCGAGCTCCGTCAGGCCGCCCAGCCCTCCTCGCCGATCAACGGCACGTAGACGCACGGCTCGTGGGCCGTGCTCTCGTAGCGGTCGACCGCCACGCGCTCGACGACGGTCAGGCGCTGCATCGTGTGCGAGCCGATGGGCAGCACCGCGCGGCCGCCCACGCGGAGCTGGGCCGCCCAGGAGGGCGGGAGGTCCGGAGCCGCGGCCGCGCAGACGATGGCGTCGAAGGGCGCGCGCGCCGGCCAGCCGAGCGATCCGTCCCCGACCACCACCTCGACCGCGTAGCCGACCTCCGCGAGCACCCGCGCGGCGCGCGCTGCGAGGACCGCGATCCGCTCGATCGACACGACCTCGAGGCCCATCGCGGCCAGCACCGCGGCCTGGTACCCCGACCCCGTGCCCACGTCGAGGACGCGCGCGCCGGCCGGCACGCGGGCGAGCTCGCACGTGCGCGCGACCATGTACGGCTGCGAGATCGTCTGCCCCTCGCCGAGCGGCAGCGCGCGATCGTCGAACGCCGAGGGCCGCGCGCTCGCCGGCACGAAGCGCTCGCGCGGGACCGCGCGCATCGCCTCGAGCACGCGCGGGTCCCGCACGCCGCGCGCGGCGAGCTGCTGCATCACCATCCGCTCGCGGGCCTCGCGGCTCATCGCCCGGCCTCCGTCGCGAGGAAGCGCTCGAGCGCCGCGGGTCGAGGGGCCTCGAGCGCGAGCGGCGCCCCGGTGCGCGGATGCGGGAAGCGGAGCGAGCACGCGTGGAGGTAGTGGCGGCCCAGCGCCTCCCGATGCGCGCCCCCGTAGCGCTCGTCCCCGACGAGCGGGTGCCCGATCGCTTCGAAGTGAGCGCGGATCTGGTGCCGCGCCGCGGTCGATGCGCGGACGACGACCCGAGTGAAGCGCGCGCCCACGGGCTCGCGCGAGAGGATCTCGGTGCGCGCCGGCCGCGCCCTCTCGGGCGCCGCGTCGAGATACGCCGCGACGCGGCGCCGGTCGCGGGGATGCGGCGCGATCGGCGCGTCGATCACCGCACGCCCCGGGTCGAGCCGGCCCTCGATCAAGACCTCGTAGCGCTTGTCGATCGCGCCCGCCGCGAGCGCGGCGCGCAGCGCGGTGAAGCACGTCGCGTCGCGCGCCGCGATGAGTAGACCGGAGGTTTCATTGTCGAGTCGATGCACGATGCCGGGCTCCCGCGGCGAGTAGCCGACGCCCGCCATCTCGGGGAAGCGGGCGAGGAGGGCGCTCGCCAGCGTGTGGGTCTCGTGAGACCGCAAGGGATGCGTAGGCACGCCAGCGGGTTTGTCGACGACGACGAGCGCCTCGTCGACGTAGACGATCGCGAGGTGGACCGATCCGTCGGGCGGCGCAGGGAGGAACTGAGGAGAAGGCGGCACCTCGTGCAGCGACACGCGATCGCCCTCGCGGAGCGCGAGCCCGCCCCGGGTCGCAACGCGGTCGTTGACGCGGACTTGGCCCCCCGCGATCGCGAGCCGCGCGCGGGCGCGGCTCAGTGCGGCGACGCGCCGCACGAGGAACGCGTCCAGCCGAGCGCCCGCGTCGGGCCCGTCCACCACCGCGTCGAAAGCCACCCGAAGAATCTAGCAAGCGGCGATCGGGGATGGTTGAATCGGGAGGCATGGACGCGACGGTGCGTGTGCTCCTCTGCGACCCCGACCCCGCCGTACGGGCGGCCTTTGGCGAGGCGTTCGAGGACCGCCCGGAGGTCACGATCGTCGAGGGCACCGTGTTCGCCACCGACGCGCGGGCGTGGGTCGTGGAGACCAAGCGCGGGGATCTCTCGCACGACGCGCTCGCGGCGCTCGGGCCCGAGGTCGAGGCACGGCTGCGGGCCGAGATCGGCGCGCGCTTCGGAGGCGCCCTGCCCGCGGACTTCGCGGTGACCGTGCCGCGGCCCGACGGCTACGTGATCGCCGTGTCCAACGGGGCGCGCAACCCCCACGGCGTCGACGACGCGCTGCGGGTCGCGATCGCCGCCGGCGCGGCGCTCCAGGCGGTGCACGTCGCGAACGCCCGAGCGCCGGGGACCATCGACAGCGTGGCGCTGCCCCCGCTCGGGCCCGCCGCGCTGCCCGCGCCGGTGCGCGCCGAGCTCATGTGGACGGCGCACGAGCTCTTCCGCGAGGCGGTCATGCCCGACTTCCCGACCATGCGCCGAGCGCTGGCGGGGCTGCTCGTCGGGGTCGACCCCGGGCTCGGACCGGGCGCCTACAAGCGCAGCTTCGCGGTCCCCGAGAGCCGCGAGGTGCTCAAGAGCACGCTGCCCGAGAAGGGCGCTCGCAAGCGCCGCCGCCCCACCTGAGCCCGGTGGGCACATCCGCGCGGTCTTCGCGTTCACACTCGTGCAGCCCGCGGCACACTGGCCTCGTCGATCGAGCGCCCGCTCGCCCTGGTCTCTTCCTTGCTGAGAGGGGGGCACCGGGAGGGAATGAAACCCATGCGACACCTCAGCGTGCTCCTCGTCCTGCTCTTCGCGAACGGCTGCTTCTTTCTTCCGTCGTGGGGCGGCTGGGGCGATGACGACGAATGGACCGAGTACGAAGGCGTCCACGAGATCGACGGGCGCATCGAAAGCGCCTGGCTCGGCGGCGACATGAACGACATCGGCGAGTTCGAGGGGGACGCCTACGAGGCGACCTACCTCGGCGGTTACGGCAGCTCGACGGTGACCCTCCACGCCGGCGAGGAGGGCGGGGACGACTTCGGCTGGGCGATGATCGGCCTGAGCACCTACGACGAGGGGGGCTTCGAGGGCGAGACCTTCGAGCCCGGCGCCCGCCTCGACAGCTCGAGCGGCCAGCTGGACGCGCAGGGCTGCACCGGCCCCTCGCACGGGGACTGGGAGTTCGACGGGCACGCGCAGCAGGTCGAGGTCGAGGTCGAGGAGGGCCCGACCGTCGGCAGCCGCTTGATCCACTTCCGCGCGCACTACGACGGCCAGGGCGTCACCGAGGGCAGCTTCGTCCTCGTGATCGACGAGCCGAGCGACGGCTCGGGCACCGGCGTCGTCGACCTCTGAGCCTTGCCGTCACTCGACGGCGAACACGCCGGTCGTGACCTCCATCGCGCCGCCCGTGGCCGGCACGCTCACCCGGAAGCGATGACCGCCCACGAGCGTGGGGATCGCGGTCCGGGACCGCCGCGACACCGGGAAGTGGAACGTCCACGCGAACACGCGCGAGCTCGCGCGCTCCACGTCCCCGTAGCTCGGCGTCACGGCGAGCTCGCTCCAGAGGTCGTAGCTCCCGCTCGTCACGGGCGTCCCGTTCGCGCGAAGCACGGGCGTGCCGTCTGCGGTCTCGAGGGCCGCGACGGGCGCCCCGAGCCACGGATCCGAGCCCAGGACCGTGAAGGTCACGACGTCCTCGGCGCCGACCGTGGCGGCCACGTCGAGCGCGATCGTCGCGAGCCCCTCCGCGCCCTCCGCCTCGTAGGGCGGATAGCCCTCGTAGCCGCTGAACGGCTCCACGCGGACCGGCTGCCACCACGGCGGCTCGGTCCACTGCCCGTGGTAGGTCTCGAACGCCTCGCGCAGCCGCGCCGCGAGGTAGTCGCCCTGCCGCGGGCCCCAGAGCGCGCCCGACGCCTCGTAGCCGCCCTGCCACCAGTCGTCCTCCGACACGCTGTAGCCGGTGTAGTCGTTGGCGTAGCCGATGAACATCGCGTCGCCGCCCGCGACCTCGCGCACGCGGTCGAGCACGCCCGCCGCGAGCGCCGTCGACCACTCGCCCGGAGCGGTCACGAAGTGCAGGTCGCCGATCTGCCCGGCCGTCAACATCGTTTGCTTCGGTAGATTCTCGCGCGCGGAGATCGGGACGCAGCGACGATCGAGCCCGTCGATCGGCATGACCGCGGTGCAGCTCCCCTCGCCCCCGATGCCGCAGAACGCGCCGCCGTGCGGGTAGTTGAACGTCCCGCTCGGGTACCCGATCGCGTCGCGCGAGAGCGGCACGCGGTAGGTGCGCGCGCGGACCGCCACGTCGCTCGAGTAGGCGAGCCCCTCGATCTCGGGGACGATCACGTCGGCCATCGCGACCCCGGTGCGCTCCATCCGGTCGAAGCCCCCGGGCTGCATCGCCCCGGTCGTCCCCGGCGCCTCGTCCACGTCGCCCGGCGCCATGTCGGCGCCCCACGAGTTGAAGAAGAGCACCGTCACCGGGTGATCGAACCGCTCCTCGATCTTCTGCTCGACGACCGCCCCGAAGTCCCCCGAGAGCGTGAGATCGCCGATGCCGAGGACCGTGCCGTGGTAGCCGTAGCTCGCGACGACCGCGTCGAGGCGCCCCTCGCGCCGCACCGCGATCAACGGCAGGTCGCCCGACTCCTGGATCTGGTCGAGCGGGTCGTTCTCGCAGCGCCGATCGCTGTGGCCGATCGAGGTGTTGGCGATCGTGATGCCGACCTCGGCGGGCGCGAGGTCCGCCAGCGCCGCCTCGATCACGTCCGCAAGCGAGGAAACCACGTTGTCATAGAACTCGGGCAGGAAGTAGTCGCCGAGCGCGACCAGCGAGCCCATCGTCATGAGCATCCGACCGGGGCCCGAGTGCGTGTGGTTCCCCGCGAGGACGAGCGAGTCGTTCATGCGCCGCCCGGTCCGCGACTCGAGCTCGTCGAGCACCGCCTCGCGCAGCTGCTGGAAGACGCCGACCGTGTCCATGCGCACGAACACCACCTCGAGGGCGTCCCCGCGCGAGAGCGCGACCGCGCGGAACGTGAGCTCGCCGTACATGCGGTTCGTCCCGGGGAACATCTCCGAGAACGGCGTCGGGTTCGGATCCTCGCCGATCGCGCCGAAGCCCATGGTGCCGATGCCGAGCGGCGCGGGGATCCTCACCTGGGCGACCCCTGCGCGCAGCGCCTCGGGCGCCGGGAGCTCCTCGCGCTCGCGCGGCGGCGGGTCCCAGGCGTCGGTGCCGGCGTCCATCGGTGGGGGCCCGCCTCCGTCGACCATCACCGGGCCATCGCACGCGCACAGGAGAAGCAGCCAAGGCAGTCGGGAGCGCACTCGCATGGCGCCACTCTAGCGGCGATCGCCGCGCCCGTCGTCGCCGCTTCGCCGATCCGCACGCGCAAGTCTGCGAGATCACACGACCGCTCGTCCGGCACGCGGCTCGCTGAGCGCCTTGGCGGAGGTGGACGATGCGTTGCTGGCTATCGCTCGCGCTGATCGCGACCGCGGGTTGCGCGATGGAGGGAGAACCGGGGCTCGTGCTGGATCGCGCGTGGTGGAGGACGCCGGACGTCTTGCGCGTCTCGCTGTGGACCGACGCCGACGGAGCGTTCGAGCTGGACGACGGCGGCGTGCGCGAGCCGGGCTACCCGGTCTGCTTCGGCGAGCGCTGCGTCCTCACGTTCCTCGACGTGGAGGCCCCGCGCCACGTGTACCAGCGGGTCGGCGAGCGCGAGCGCGGCGCGCCGATCCTCGAGTGCGGCGAGGATCCCTTCGGACTCTGTCCGTTCGGCCTCACCTGCGTCGATCGGGCCTGCGTCCCGGTGTGCGCCCCGCACCGCCCCGACGGGGCGTGCGTCGAGGACGGCGCCCGGTGCGTCGAGGGCACGTGCGTGGTCGGCCAGGAGACGTGAACCGATCTTTGTCCGCGGCCGCGCCGAGGGATACCGTCTGGCGCGGAGGGACACGCATGCTTCGTCTGGCTCGAACCGGATCGATCTTCGTCTTGTGCGCGCACGCCGCGGGATGCGCGGCGGCGGGCGCCGAGCTCGCGGAGCAGGCGAGCGACTCGATGGACAGCGTCACCGCCGAGGCCGCGCTGGTCGTGGCGGGCATGGACGGGATCACCGCGTCCACGACGCCGGAGGAAGCGGCCAACGCCGCCGCCGCGAACGCGGGCACGTTCTGGACCGAGGGCTGCTTCACCTACCTGATCGACGGCGCCTCGATCACCTACGAGCTCACCGAGTGCAGCGGGCCGTTCGGCCTCGCGCGCGTCACCGGCACGATCACCGTGACCTACCGCGAGACGACGAGCGCGTTCGGCTTCGACGTCACGACGACGAACCTCACGATCGGCGAGGCGAGCGTCTCGTACACGGCGAGCGCGGACGTGGCGACCGACTCGCGCAACGCGCGCGTGACCTCGAGCGGCAGCGCGATGGGCCGGCGAGGTCACGTCATCGCGTACGAGGGCACGTACGACCTGCGCTGGAACGGCTCGAGCGAGTGCGCCGGCATCGACGGCACGTGGACCACGACCATCGGCGCCCGCACGTACACCACGCAGGTCGCGGGCTGGCAGCGCTGCGGGGACGGATGCCCGGCCGACGGAGGCTCGATCGGGTACACGGGACCGAGCGCATCGGTGGTCGTGAGCTACGACGGAACACAGCAAGCCTCGTGGACGAGCGGCGGCGGGGGCTCGGGGACGATCGATCTCTTCTGCGGCGGGTGAGCCGCTAGACGAGCCGCGCGAGCGCGATCAGCTCCGCCGAGCGCTCGAGCGTGTCCACCCACTCGGCGGGCAGCGCGCGCGCGCCGACCCGCGCCCCCACGAGCGCGCCGACCAGCGTCGCGAGGCTGTCCGAGTCCCCGGGGGTGTTGGCCGCCTCGAGGATCGCGGCGCGCGGATCCTCGGGGTGGCGCGCGACGACGTAGAGCGCGGCCGCGATCGCCTCGTGCGCGGCCCAGCCCTCGAGCCGCGCGAGGGTCACCTCCGGCGCCACGCCCTCGCGCGCCTCGGCGAGCGCGCGCGCCATCATCTCGCCGGTCCTCGGGCTCGCGCGACACGCCGCCGCGATCATCTCGGACAGGACGACGTCGATCGGCTCGCCGTGGAGCGTGCGCGCCACGCCGACCGCCATCGCCGCGCACGCGGCCAGCGCGATCGGGTCCCTGTGTGTCAACTTGCTGTGCTCCATCGACCACGCCTCGGCGCGCGCGAGGTCGCCCGCGAAGAGGAGCCCGAAGGGGTAGGCGCGCATCACCGAGCCGCAGCCCCCCGCGCGCTCGCCGCCCGCCTCGTGCCACGGGACCCCGGCCGCGAGCCGCGCGCACCCGCTCAGGCAGGCGTTGCCCGGACCGCGGTGACCGCCCTGCGGCCGCTCGGCCCACTCGACGAAGCGCGCCGCCAGGTCCCGCATCGTCGCGTCGAGGTCCGCGCCCCGATCGCGTCCGTCGACGAGCGCGCGGAGCACCTGCTCGGCCATCTGCGTGTCGTCGGTGTAGGGAGCGACGCGGCGCCCGTCGACCTCGATGAACTGCACGAAGCCCCGCACTCCGTCCGGGGGCCAGGTGGCGCGGATGGCCTCGAACGAGCGCACGAATTCCGTCGGGTGCCCCATCGCGTCGCCGATCGCCGCGCCGAGCACCGCGCCCACCACGCGGTCGCCGCGGGGGTCGAGGTCGGCCAGCGGATCGGGGGCGACGTACGTGCCGTGGTGCGCGTGCGCGAAGAGCGGCGTAGAGTCGCGCCGGGCGTCCCGGCCGAGAGCGACCGCGCGCTCGACGAGCTCTGCGTGCCGGCTCGGCCCGAGCACCGCGCGGCCGCCGATGGCCTCCGTCGCCTCGCCCGCGTCGGCCCCGAGCTCGAGCAACGCGGCGGCGACGAGCCACGCGGCGAGGGACGCGTCGGCGGCGAGCACGCAGGCGCGCCGGCCCGCCCGGGTGTCGGCCGCGAGCGCCGCGACGTGGCGCTCGACGTGCGCCTCGTCGAGGGGCAGCGGCAGGTGCCGAACGTCGAGGAGCTGCACCTCGGACCACGCCGCCGCCGCGCGCGCGACCACCACGACGACCGAGGCGCGGTCGACCCGCGCCAGCTCCTCCGCCGAGACGTCGAGGGTGCCGAAGCCGAGGCGGCCCTTGGCCTCGTACCGGGCCCAGCGGGGCGCCGCGGTCTGCCCCAGCGAAGGCGTGGGCGCGACCGCCGGCGCATCGAGCAAGCTGAGCTGACCGCCTCCGTCTTTGGTCACCCTCGGACTATCGCGCGGCGCGGCCCCTCCGTCACCGCCCCCGTTGCCGCGAGCGGCCGAGGCGCTTAGGGTGCGAGCGCTTCATGCCGCCGCCGCGTGACTACTACGACGTCCTCGGGGTGAGCCGCAGCGCCACCCTCGACGAGATCAAGAAGGCGTTTCGCCGCGTCGCGTTGGAGTCGCACCCGGATCGCAACCCGGGGGACGAGGTGGCCGAGGCGCGCTTCAAGGAGGCCTCCGAGGCCTTCGCGGTGCTGAGCGACGAGGAGAAGCGGCGCCGCTACGACCGGATGGGCCACAGCGCGTTCCAGAGCGCGGGCGGCGGGACGCCCTACGAGCGCATCGACTTCAGCTCGTTCGGGGAGATCCTCGAGGGGCTCTTCGGCGAGATCCTCGGCGGGCGGCGCAAAGGGCGCGTCGGCGGCGACCTCGAGGAGGAGGTCACGGTGACCTTCGAAGAGGCCGCCCTCGGTGCGGAGAAGACCCTCTCGCTCCAGCGCCGGCAGAGCTGCGCGACCTGCGGCGGGACAGGAGCGGCCGAGGGCTCGCGCGTCACCCCGTGCGCGGCCTGCCAGGGCCGCGGCGAGGTCCGCTACCAGCGCGGCTTCTTCAGCGTCTCGCGGCCCTGCACGACGTGCGGCGGCACCGGGCGGCGCATCGAGAAGCCGTGTGCGACGTGCGCCGGCGACGGCTCGGTCCCCTCGACCGAAGAGATGCTGGTCAAGGTGCCGCCCGGGGTCGAGGACGGATCGGTCCGCACGATCAAGGGCGCCGGCGAGCGGGGCCAGGGCGGCGCGGGCGATCTCCACGTCGTGATCCGCGTCGCGCCGCACCCGCTGTTCGAGCGCGAGGGCGCGGACGTCCACGTGACGGTCCCCGTCAGCTTCCCGCAGGCGGTGCTGGGCGCGCAGGTCGACGTCCCGACGCTCGAGGGCAAGGTCAAGATGCGGATCCCCGCGGGCACCCAGTCCGGCAAGATCTTCCGGCTGCGCGGGAAGGGCATCGCGGTCCTCGGCGGCTACGGCAAGGGCGACCAGCTCGTGAAGGTGCTCGTCGAGGTGCCGGAGAAGATCAACAAGCAGCAGCGCAAGCTGATCGAGGAGCTCGCGGCGGAGATGGGCGAGGACGTCCACCCGCAGCGCAAGGGGTTCCTCGACAAGCTCCGCGAGCTCTTCGAGTGACCCTCGACCTCGAGCGCGCCCTCGACGCGATCGCCGAGGCCGACCCCCTCGCGGTGACCGGCCGCGTCCGCGGGATCGTGGGACTCGCGATCCGGGCCGCCCTGCCCGGCGTGCGCGTCGGCGAGGTCGTGGAGATCCTCCGGCGAGACCGCGAGCCGCTCCTCGCCGAGGTGGTCGGGTTCGAGCTCGACGACGCGACGCTGCTCCCGCTCGGCGACGCGCGCGGGGTCGGTCCCGACGACCCGGTGCGCCCCACGGGCCAGCCGCTCGCGGTGCGGGCCGGCGACGACCTGCTCGGGCGAGTGCTCGACGGGCTCGGGCGCCCGATCGACGGCGGCCCGCCCCCGACCGGTGCACCTTGGCCGGTGATGCGGCCCGCGCCCTCGCCGCTGGAGCGGGCCCGCATCACACGACCCCTCGTCACGGGCGTGCGCGCGATCGACGGCCTGATGACCTTCGGCGAGGGCCAGCGGGTGGGGCTCTTCGCGGGGAGCGGCGTCGGCAAGAGCCTCCTCCTCGGGCGCATCGCCCGCCACGCGGACGCGGACGTCGTCGTCGTCGGCCTCGTCGGCGAGCGCGGTCGCGAGGTGCGCGAGTTCCTCGAGGACTGCCTCGGCCCCGAGGGGCGTGCCCGCGCCGTCGTCGTCGCCGCGACGAGCGACGCGCCGGCGCTGGTGCGCATGCGCTCGGCGTGGATCGCGACCGCCATCGCGGAGCACTTCCGCGATCGCGGGCGGCGAGTGCTCCTGCTCATGGACAGCGTGACGCGCTTCGCGCGCGCCGCGCGCGAGGTCGGTCTCGCCGCCGGCGAGCCGCCCGCGCGGCGCGGCTACCCGCCCAGCGTCTTCGCGGCCCTGCCCCGGCTCCTGGAGCGCGGCGGCACCTCCGCGGACGGTGCGATCACGGGCGTCTACACGGTCCTCGTCGAAGGCGGCGACCTCGACGAGCCGGTGGCGGACGAAGCGCGCGGGATCCTCGACGGGCACGTCGTCCTCGACCGCGAGCTCGCGGCGCGCGGGCGCTGGCCCGCGATCGATCCGCTGCGCAGTCTCTCGCGCGTCATGGATCGCGTGAGCCCTCCGGAGCACGTCGAGGCGGCGCGGGCGCTGCGCGCGCACCTGGCGATCTACGAGGCCAAGCGCGACCTCGTGCTCCTCGGCGCGTACGGCGGAGGCGATCGGCGGCTCGACGCCGCGCTCGCGCGGATCGACGGGATCGAGGCCTTCCTCGGTCAGGACGATCCCCCGAGCCCGCTCGCCGAGACGCGGGCGCGCCTCGCCGCGCTGGCGTGAGCGTGCGGCGCGGGTTCGACGTCGCGATCGTCGGGGCGGGCTGCGCCGGGCTGAGCCTCGCGTGGCATCTGCTCGACCGGGGGATCGACCCGGCGCGCCTGATCCTCTTCGATCCCCGCACGCGCTACGACCGCGACCGGACCTGGTGCTTCTTCGAGGTGTGGCCGCACCCCTTCGAAGGCTTGGTCACCCACCGCTGGCCGCGCTGGCGGGTCCGCCGCGACGGTCCCTGGATCGAGCGCGGCGCGCCCGCGACGCCGTACGCTCACTTGCCGTCGGATGCGTTCTACCGCGCCGTCGTCGAGCGCCTCAGCCGTGAAGGCGTGGCCCTGCGCCTCGGAGTCACCGCGCGGGGGATCGACGAGCGCCCGGACGCCGCCCACGTCGACACGGACGCCGGCCCGTTCGAGGCGCGCTGGGTGTTCGACTCCCGCCCGGGGCTGGGCCGCCCCGCGGGCGAGGTATCTCTCCTGCAACACTTCGAGGGGTGGGAGGTCCGGACGGGCTCGGACCGGTTCGACGCCGGGGTGGCGACCCTGATGGACTTCGCGGTCCCGCAGGACCTCGGCCTGTCGTTCCTCTACGTCTTGCCCTTCGACCCACGCCGCGCTCTGGTCGAGGCCACCTGGTTCTCCCCGACGCAGCCCGGGTGGTCCGTGCACCGAGGGCTCCTCGAGCGGTTCTTCGAGGGGATGCCGTATGAGATCCTGCGCCGCGAGCGCGGGGCGATCCCGATGACCACAGCCGCCGCCCCGAGGCGCTGGGGGCCGCGGGTCTTCCCCATCGGGCTCGCGGGCGGTCTGGCCAAGCCGTCCACGGGCTACGCGTTCCTCGACATCCAGCGTGCGAGCGCGTCGATCGCGGCGCGGCTGGTGACGGGAGAACCGCCGGCGCCCTCGGTGCCTCGACCCTGGCTCTCGCGGTTCCAGGACCGGGTGTTCCTTTCGTATCTATCGAGACACCCGGGGGGGGCTGCCGACGCCCTCGTCGGCCTGTTCGAGCAGCTCCCCGACGCGCTGGTGCCGCGGTTTCTACACGATCGTGTCAGCCTCGTCGAGCGGCTCCGCGTGATGCGCGCGATGCCGGTCGGTGCGATGGCGGCGGAGGTCGCGCGATCCGCGCCGATCTGGATGCGCGGCTAGCGTCGGCTTGCCGTCCGCCTAGGGCGCCCCATATACCGTTCAAAGTTTCTTGAACACTTCGACGGTCAGGGGTCCGATGCCGATTCAGCTGCAGCCGATCACCTCCGAGCCTCCGCTCCTCCGGCGGCTCCAAGCGCTCTGCCGCGGGGCCGAGCTCCCCGGCCTCGCCGGCCGGCTCGGCGAGCTCGCCGAGCTGGTCGCCTCGGACCTCGTGGCGGTGGAGGCGGCGTTCCCCCGGCTCCGCCCCGAGGCCTCGGCGGTCGAGCGGGGCGCGGACCACCTGCTCGCGAGGGGCGGCAAGCGCCTGCGGCCGATGTGCGTCGCGCTCGCTGCGCGCCTCGGGACCGGTTTCGACGCGCGCGCGGCCCAGCTCGCGGTCGCCGTCGAGCTCGTCCACGCCGCGACGCTGCTCCACGACGACGTCGTCGACCTCGGGGAGACGCGCCGCGGGGCCCCCACCGCGCGCCTCGTGTTCGGCAACGCGGTCTCGATCTTCGCCGGCGACTGGCTCCTCGTCGACGCGCTGAAGCGCGTCCGCAGGGCTGAGATCGACGGGCTGCTCGAGCGCCTCCTCGACGTGATCGAGGAGATGATCCTCGCGGAGTCGCTTCAGCTCGAGCGGCGCGGTCGGCTGGACACCGGCGCCGCGCAGTGGACGGCGATCGCCGAAGGGAAGACCGCCGCGCTCTTCCGCTGGGCGATGTACGCGGGGGGGCGCGCCGGCGGCCTCGAGCCCGCGCGCTGCGAGGCCCTCGAGCGCTTCGGCGCCGACCTCGGGGTCGCGTTCCAGGCCACCGACGACGTGCTCGACCTCGCGGGCGATCCGAACGACATGGGCAAGGCCCTCTTCGCGGATCTCCGCGAGGGAAAGCTGACCTACCCGCTCATCCTCTCGCTCGAGCGCGACCGCGGGCTCGGCGAGCTCGTCGACGCGATCGCGCGCACGGAGGCGCCCGACCGCGCGCTCTGCCGCGAAGCGCTCCTCCGCATCGAGCGCACCGGTAGCCTCGAGGACGCGCGCCGCCTCGCCGCGCACCACGTCGCCCGCGCGAAGCACGCCCTGCTCACGCTCCCCGCGAGCCGCGCCCGCGGCGCCCTCGAGACCGTCGCCGACGCGACCGTCCATCGCCCCGCGTGAACGCCATGAAGACCACGGCCATGACGACCACGTCCCTGCTGGGCTCCGGTGCGATGTTCGACGCGATCGCCGATCGCTACGACCTCCTGAACCGGATCATCTCCCTCGGCGTCGACCAGCGCTGGCGTCGGCTCACCGTGGAGCGTCTCGGGATCGAGGGACCGGCGCGCGTCCTGGACCTCGCCACGGGCACCGGCGACCTCGCGCTCCTGATCGCTCGACGCCACCCGGAGGCTCGCGTGGTCGGGGTCGACCCTTCCCGAAACATGCTCGCGATCGGCGCCGCCAAGGTCGCCCGCGCCGGGCTCGGGGGCCGCGTCGAGATGCGCGAGGGCGACGCGCACGAGCTCCCCTTCGAGGCCGACGCGTTCGACGCGGCCACCATCGCGTTCGGCATCCGAAACGTGCCCGATCGGGCCCGCGGTGTGCGCGAGCTCGCGCGCGTGACGCGGCCCGGCGGGCGCGTCGCGATCCTCGAGCTGTCCGAACCGCGCGCCGGCCTGCTCGGCGCGCTCGCCCGCTTCCACGTGCACCACGTGGTCCCGACCGTCGGGGCCCTCCTCAGCGGCAAGCGCGAGTACCGCTACCTCCAGCGCTCGATCGCCGCGTTCCCGCCGCCGGGTGAGTTCGCGGCGCTCATGGGCGACAACGGACTTTGCGACATCGAGCTCGTGTCGCTCACCTTCGGCGTGTGCGCGCTCTACGTCGGGAGGGTCCCCGCGTGACCTCGCCGATCGTCACCGCCCCGGCCTCCGCGTTCGGCGCGGCCGAGGCGGACCGCTTCCTCGCCGCGGCCCTCGCGCGCGCGGCGGAGGGGCGGTACGTCGCGATCGTTCGCTTCGCCGCCCCGCGGGCGCCGCTGACCGCGCTCGCAGGCGCCGTCCGTAGGGGCACCGCCCTCGCGTGGCGCGCGCCCCACGACGAGGGCGTGATGGCCGTCGGGACCTGCGCGAGCTTCGCGCTCGAGGGACCGGGACGGTTCGCCGCCCTCGAGGCCGCCCGGCGCGCGCTCTTCGCCGACACCGTCCGCGCCACGCACCCCGCGGTCCCCGACCGCGCGCCGCGCCTCTACGGGGGGTGGGCCTTCGCGGCCGGCGGCGCCGATCGGGAGCCCTGGGAGGGCTTCGGCGACGGGCGCTTCTTCCTCCCGCGCTGGAGCTACGAGCGCACGCCGGAGCGCGGAGTGCTCACCGCGGCCGTGGACCTTCGCGACGGGTGGAGCGGGCGGATCGACCTCGCGCGCGCCGAGCTCGGGACCCTCTGGGACGCGCTCGCACGCGCCCCGCACGACACGCCGCCGGCGCGGGTGCTGCGCGTGACCCACTCCGACCGCGAGAGCTACCGCGCCCGCGTGCGCGCGATCACCGACGCGATCGCCCGCGGCGAGCTCTCCAAGGTCGTCGCGGCCCGTCGCGCCTTCGTCGCCGCCGACGTCGATCTCGACCCGTGGGCGGTGCTCCGGACGCTGAGCGCACGCTACCCGGGCACCTGGCGGTTCGGGCTCCGGTTCGGCGCGGGGACGTTCCTCGCCGCGACCCCCGAGCGGCTCTTCGTGAAGCGCGGCCGGCGGGTCGAGGCGGACGCGCTCGCGGGCTCGATCGGCGTGTGCGATCCCGACGCCGAGGCGCGCCTGGGCGCGAGCGACAAGGACCTGCGCGAGCACCGACCCGTCGTGGAGCACCTCCTCGAGCGCCTGCGGCCCGTCTGCGACGCGCTCGACGTGCCGGCCCGGCCCGCGATCCGCCGCCTGCCGAACGTCTTGCACCTGCACACCCGCGTCTCGGGGATCCTCGCGGCCGGCGTGGACGTGCCCTCGCTGGTCGAGCGCCTCCACCCGACGCCCGCGGTCGGAGGCGTCCCGGCCGCGTGCGCGACGCGGTGGATCGGCGCGAACGAGCCTCACCCCCGAGGCTGGTACGGCGGGCCCGTCGGATGGGTCGACGCAGACGGCGACGCCGAGATCACCGTGGCCCTGCGCTGCGGGGTGATCCGCGGCGCGTCGGCGTGGCTGTGGGCCGGCGGCGGGATCGTCGAGGGCTCGGAGCCGGACGCGGAGTGGCACGAGTCCGCGCTGAAGCTGCGGCCGCTCCTCAACGCGATCGGAGCCGAATGACGGCCCCGGCGAACCTGCTGACCGTCTGGGCCGACGCGCTGTGCGGCGCGCTGGCGGCGGCGGGGGTGCGCGACGTGATCGCGAGCCCGGGCTCGCGCTCGACCCCGTTCCTCCTCGCCGCGGCGCGTCAGGACGCCTTGCAGATCCACATGATCCTGGACGAGCGCGCGGCGGCCTTCTTCGCGCTCGGGATCGCCCGCGCCACGGGCCGGCCCCCGCTGCTCCTCTGCACCTCGGGAACGGCCCCCGCCCACTACTACCCGGCTGTGATCGAGGCCTCCGAGGCGAGCCTCCCGCTCGTGGTGCTGAGCGCCGACCGGCCGCTGGCGCTCATCCGGGCGCGCGCTCCGCAGACGACCGAGCAGCGCCACCTCTACGGCGTGCACGCGCGCTTCTTCGCGGATCTCGGCGAGCCCGACGCGTCCGACGCGGCCTTCCGGCGGCTGGTCGCGACGGCCTGCCGCGCCGTGCAGCGCGCGCTCGGGCCGGACCCCGGGCCCGTGCAGCTCGACGCCCCCGCCGACAAGCCGCTCGAGCCGGTCGCGGCGAAGACGCCCGATGAGCACGCGCTCGCGGCCCGCGCACGCGCGCTCGTGTCGGACGTGGTGCCCGCGGCGCGATCCGCTCCGCGCCCGGAGCCCGGCGCGCTCGACGCCATCGCCGAGGCCCTGCGCTGCGCCGCGCGCCCGGCGCTGTATGCGGGGCCGCTCGGCGTCGACGCGCCGCGCGCCGCGGTCCTCTCGCTCGCGCGGCGGAGCGGCGCGACGCTGCTCGCGGAGGCCACGAGCCAGCTGCGGTTCGGCTCGCGCGAGGGCGCGCGCGTCGCCGACGCGCACGAGTGGTGGCTCGGCGAGGGCGCTGCGCCCGACGTGATCGTGGAGCTCGGCGCGACGCCGACGAGCGATCGCTACCTCGGCTGGCTCGGCCGCGCGCCGCGCGCGCGGCGCCTCGGCCTGGGCGGCGCGCGCGTCCGCGAAACGAGCGGGGCTGCGGAGTCGGTGGTGCTCGGGGATCTGGGCGCGCTCTGCGACGCGCTCACGGTCGAGCGAGATGATCGCGGAGCGCCGTTCGCGGCGCTCGACGCGCGCGCGTGGGCCCGCGTCGACGCGCACGTCGCGCGCGAGGGCTTCGGGGAGGCCGCGGTGGTGAGGCGCGTGATCGAGCGGCTCGACGAGGGCTCCTGGCTCGCGCTCGGCAACAGCCTCCCGATCCGCCACGCCGATCGCTACGTGCGCGGCGGCGGGCGCGCGCTGCGGGTCCACTCGCAGCGCGGCGTGAACGGCATCGACGGCTGGATCGCGGGGACCGCCGGCGCCGCGAGCGCCACCGGCGCGCCGACCGTCGCGATCGTGGGCGACGTGACGTTTGCCCACGACGTCGGCGCGCTCCAGGTCGCGGCCCGCGTCGCGAGCCCGCTCGTCTTCGTGGTCCTCGACAACGGGGGCGGGCGGATCTTCGAGCAGCTCCCGATCGCCGCGGCGGGCGCCGACATGGCGCTCTTCACGACGCCGACGGAGATCGACCTCCGCGCCGCCTCGCGCGCGTTCGGCGTCGCCCACGCGGAGGTGACCGGGCTCGAGGCGCTCGATCGCGCGCTCGACGGCGCGCTCGCGCACCCGGGCGCGACGTTGATCCACGCGGCGGTCCCACCCCACGGCGCGGCCGGGCTGCTCCGCGCGATCCGGAGCGAGCCGTGAGCGCGCCGACGACCACGATCCTGCTCCACGGCTTCACCGGCGCGCCGGCGAGCTGGGACGCGGTCCGGCCGAGCGGACGCGTCCTTCGTCCCTGGCTGCCGGGGCACGGCCCCTCGCCGCGGCCGGTCCACGACTTCGCCGACGAGATCGGCGCGCTGGCGCAGTGGCTCGAGCGCGAGCGGGTGCGGAGCGCGCATCTTGTCGGCTACTCGATGGGCGGGCGTCTGGGCTGGCACCTCCTGGACCGGGACGACCTCTTCGGGCGCGCGACGCTGATCGGCGCCCATCCGGGCGGGCTCGAGCGCGCGGAGCGAGACGCGCGGCGCGCGAGCGACCGTGCGTGGATCGAGCGCCTCGAGCGCGACGGCCTCGAGGCCTTCCTCGACGCGTGGGAGGCGCTGCCGATGTGGAGCACGCAGCGGCGGCTCTCCGACGAGGTGCGCGCGGCCCAGGATCGGATCCGACGCGCGCACACCGCGCGCGGGCTCGCCGACGCGCTGCGCCGGCTCGGCCTCG
>JAYRVK010000569.1:0-1782 GCA_041918555.1 Sandaracinaceae bacterium | reverse complement strand
TCGACGGGGGTGGGGGCCCCGCGCGCAGCGCGGGGGAGGGGCGTGCGCAGCGCCCTCGAAAACTCTGAGGGTGTCGAAAAATCGATCGAGGCCAGGCCGTCGCGCAGCGACGGCCGTGGGCCGAGGGGGTCCCCACGCGAAGCGTGGGGAGCGAACGCGCGCCAGCGCGTTCGTACTGGGGTTGGGGGCCCCAGCGCGATTCACTCGCGCGGGGGGAAGGGGGTGAAACCCCCTTCGAAGACTCAGCGGCAGTCGATCGGGAGCATGTGGTTCGGGTCGAAGCCCGAGGCGCTCGCGATCGAGCCGGCGCGCGCGGGGGTGCTCGCGCACGGAGCGCATGCGTGGCCGGGCACGTCGCCGGGGAGGCCCCACTCGACGTAGACGAGATCGGCGCTGGCCCAGCCCCAGCGCTCGACGCCGAGGTAGCGCACCACCGCGGGCGAGGAGTCGAGGATGCGGCGGCCGCCGCGATCGGCGTACTCGTAGCGCGCACCCGGCCCGCCGTCCTCGGCGTACGCGACCACGCAACGTCCGTTGACGGGGTTGCTGACCCGGAGCGTGGTGCCGCAGTGGAAGCGCTGCGCGCCGGCTACGTAGAACCAGTCCGGCGGCGTCACGTCGCCGCCGGCCATCGCGTCGACGCCCGCGATCACCGTCGCGTAGTCGTAGTCCACGTGCCCCTGCGCCCATGGGATCGCGTGCGGCCCGGGCAGGCAGCTCGCGGTCTGCGCGTCGTACACACAGTCGCGGTAGTCGTAGTGGTCCTGGAGCCAACCGCACGTCGTCGTGCGCCCGAGCGTCGTCGCGTCGTTCGTCGTGCCGAAGCGCGAGATGAGGTACCAGCCGTCGGGCTCGAGGCCCCAGTCCATGTAGTTGCACATCGAGGCCGGCGGATCCGACGACGCGACCGGCGGGACCGCCGCGCAGAAGTCGACCGGCGCGTCCGCGCACTCGTCGGGCGTCCCGACGGGACGCACGAGGCACCCGCCCGCGCAGCGCACGCGCAAGGCCTCCGCGTCGCTCGCGCAGGTGACGAGGTCGTCGCCGTCGCACCAGTCTCCGTCGAGCTTGCCGCTGCAGAAGTCGGTCGCGGGCCCGGTCGCGCAGCGATCGTTCTCGCCGATCGGGCGCGACACGCAGCCCTCGGGGCACGGCGTCCGGCTCGCCTCGGCGTCCTCGTCGCAGACCACGAGCGCGTCGCCGTCGCACCACGCGCCGTCGAGCTTGCCCACGCAGAAGTCCGGGGTGACGGGCTCGGCGCAGCGCGTCGCGTCGGCGCAGCCGTCCGGGCAGCGCAGCGTGGCGACGGTCCGCCCGGCCGCGCAGGAGACGAGCACGCCGTCGGCGCAGTGATCGCCGTCCGCGAGCGCGGCGCAGGGATCGGTCGCGGCGTCGAGCGCGGCGCCGTCGCGCGGGCCGGCGTCGAGCCCGCCCGCGTCGTCGCCCGTGGACGCGTCGAGGGCGGGCGGCGAACCGCACGCGCCGGCGAGCAGCGCGAGCGCGAGGGCGCTCCTCAACGGTGTGTCTCCAGCCACCAGACCAAGAGTGCCATCAGCCCGAGGGTGATCGCGATCGTCGCCGCGGGCTGCACTTTGTGGCGGGTCGAGAGCGGCGCGCTCGCGCGGGCGGCGGCCTCCGCGCGCCGGGCCGCGATCCCATCGAGCACCGACTGCTCGATGAGCCCGAACGTCTCGTTCCACACGATCGCACCCGCCTCGTGATCACGCAGCATCCCGGCGAGCCACGCCTCGGGCGAGGGCGCGAGCACGGCCACGTGATCGT
>JAYRVK010000568.1:0-1676 GCA_041918555.1 Sandaracinaceae bacterium | reverse complement strand
AGCGCGACCGCCGCGCGCGCACGGTCCGGCGCGGCACCGTGATGGGCGTGACCGACGCGAAGATCCACGTGACCCTCGACGAGCCGCCGGTCGACGTGAAGCTCTACCGCCGAAACCTGCGCGGCCTGCCGCCGCCGGCGCTCGGCGACGCGCTCGATCTGCGCGTGAAGGGGCGCGATCGGCAGGACCGGTGGATCCTCGAGCCGGTCCGCCCCGAGTCTCTGGTACCGTCCGCCGGATGAAGGCCGCTCCTCTCGCCCTCACCCTCCTCCTCATGGGCTGCGGCACCGAGGCCGCGCCCCCCCCCGCGCCCGAGCCGGAGGAGGAGGTCGCGCCGGAGCCTCCCCCGCCGCCGCCCGAGCCGCCGCCGCCGCCGCTGCCCGAGTGTCCGACCGACACGTGGGCGGTGCGCGCGGGCGATCGCACCACCGCGGCCGCCGACGGCGCCGCGGCGGCGAACCTCGTGCGCGACGCGACGCGCGGGTCGTGGACGCGCGTCAGCGTGTGCCGCGAGATCGACGGCGAGGACCACCAGATGATCTGCGGCCCGACGCCCGGTGGCGCGGAGTGCAACATCGGCCTCCCCGGCCGCGTCTGCTCCGCGACGCTGCCCGGTCCGGTGCTGCCCGTCGCGGCGGGCCAGTTCGTCGACGCCGACGCGCCCCCGCCGCCGGCGTCCTCGGTGTGGCGCTGCACCACCCGGGGTTGATTCACTGAGGGGCGCTGCGCGCACCCCTCCACCCCCGGCGCACGCGCGCGGAGCCTCCTCCCCCGTCCGAACACGCGGGCGCGCGTTCGACCCCATCGCGGGGCGATGGGTCCCCCCTCGCGCGACGGCCGGCGCTGCGCGCCGGCCTGCGCTCGATCGCGGGACACCCGCGGCGCGCTCCGGCCCCATCGGTGCCCGCCGGCGTGGGCTCGATCGATTGATCGACACACTCGGAGTGCTACCCAGAGAGCGTAGTGCTGTCGCTCACGGACGAGTTCGAGGCGCTGATCGCCGCGCTCGAGGCGGCCGGCGCGGACTACGCGGTGGTGGGCGCGCTCGCCGTCGCCATCCACGGCGCGCCGCGCGCGACGACGGACATCGATCTGCTCGTGCCGGCGGACGCGGTGGACGCGGTCCGCGCGGTCTCTCACGCGCGCGGGTTCACCGCCGAGGCGCTGCCCATGCGGTTTCGCGACGGGGTCGAGCTGCGGCGCCTGACCAAGCTCGCCGGCCCGGAGCACCTGACCCTCGACCTCCTCCTCGTCGACGAGAACCTCGCCCCGGTGTGGGCCTCGCGCCACGCGGTGGAGACCGAGGCGGGCTCGGTGTGCGTCATCGGCCGCGACGCCCTGATCCAGATGAAGCTCCTCGCGGGTCGGCCGCAGGACGTCTACGACGTGCAGCGGCTGCAGGAGCTCGATCGATGAGCCGCGTGTCGATGTCGCCCGCGGCGGTGAGCGCGCGCCTGCGCGCGGTGGGTGCGCAGAGCGACTTGCGATCGGAGCGCCGCCTCGCGACCAAGGTCGACATGTCGCCGGCCGCGGTGAGCCGGCGCCTGCGACAGGTCGGCGAGGCGCTCGCGCTGTGCGAACGCCTCGCCCGTCGGACCTGACCGCAGCACCGCGAATCACGACAGCATCGGAAGTTGGGACCGTCCCCAGGCTCGTCGGCGAGGCGTTCGCGGGGT
>JAYRVK010000567.1:0-5907 GCA_041918555.1 Sandaracinaceae bacterium | reverse complement strand
TGCACGCCAAAAGTCGCCGAGGGTCGCGGGCCTGTCCTTCGCTGCAGCAAATGGCTCGAAAGCCACCACGGTGAAATCGATCAGTCCACGGCGAACCGTGCCGTCGTCCAGGAGCACCGCCTCCTGCCGAGCGACGTGCGCCTCTTCCACGGGACCGAGGCCGCGCTCGGCCGCGACGCGGAGGCCGCGCTCCACGGCCTCGGCGTCGACGACGTCGGCGCCCTCGACGAGCTCGTCGAGCGCTACCTCGCGACGGGCGTGGCCGCGATCACGCTCTGGGCGCGCACCGCGCGCGAGGGCCAGGACGGGCTCGAGGGGCTCGACTTCGACGACGTCTGGCTGGACAAGGACAGCGTGCTCGCGCCGGACGGGAGCCTCTTCCTCGTGGACCTCGAGTCGATCGAGTGGACGCCCGCGACCGCGCGCATCGGCGCGCGCGCCCGCATCCAGAAGCAGCTCGATCGCAACTACTACGACCTGATGTACGGGCTCGACGCGATGCTCGCGGTGCGCGATCGGTGGCTCGATCGCGAGCCGGATCGCGAGGCGCGGCGCGAGTCCGCGGCGGCGCGGCTCGCGCTCGCGCTCGCGGGCGATGCCTTCGTCGAGGTGCTCGACCGAGGCGACGGAGTGGACCTTCGGATCCGGGCGCCCGTGGGCGAGCCGGTGCGCGTGCGGATGATCGATCGCAGGATCGGTCGGAGGTGAGGCCATGAGGGCGGGCGAAGCGGGGTGGCTCCTGAGCGCGATCGCGCGCGAGCGCGAGGTCGAGCTCGACGCGGGCCAGGAGGCGTGGGTCGACGAGCTCGTGCGGCGTGGCCTGCTGCGCGACGCGCCCGATCCGGGGCCCGAGCGCGCGCGGCTCGAGAGCCTGCGCCAGGAGCTCGCGGCGGTCGGGCGCCAGCGCGTCTTCACGCCGGGCGACGTCGCGCTCGTCGGGCGCGAGCGCGCGCTCCGCACCGAGATCCTCGGGCTCTCGGAGCAGATCGCGAAGAGCGAGAGCGCCGCCGCGCTGCGCCGGACCGGCGGCGGGCCGTACCGCGGAGGGTTCGGCGCGGTCGGCCGCGTCGCGCTCACGCAGCGCGGGCGCGCGCTCCTCTCGGATCTGGGGCCTCGCCACGCGCGGGCGCAGGCGCTGGAGCTCGACGCCTTCGAGGCGGAGATGACCGCGCTCCGCGCCGCGTTCGACCAGCGCGCGGCGCGCGCCGCGCTCGTCGGGACGACGCTCCGGGCCGGCGCCGCGCTCGGCCACGCGCAGAACAGCGTCCTCGTCGGGCTGAGCGCGCTGCGCGCCGAGCCGGCCCGCGCGGCGATGGCCTTCGACGCGGCGTTCGGGAACGTCGAGCGGATGCTCGCGGTCCAGGCGCCCGCGGATCGGGCCGCCGCGGCGGAGTGCCTGTGCCTCGCCGTCGAGGACGTCGCCCACGCCCACGACCCCCGCCTCGCGACCCAGCTCGTCGCGATGATCCACGACCTCGTGCACCGCTTCCGCGTCGCGTTCGAGGACGCCCTCGACGCGACCGCGATCCTCTCGCACGCCCCGATGCACGACCGCGAGCCGCGGATCGCGCTCGCGAACGAGCTCTCGGTCGCGCTCCGCGCGCGCGGCCGCGCGATCTCGCTGACCTATGCGCTCCTCGCGACGACCGATCACCGCGTGCTGCCCCCGCACCTCCCGTCGACGCTCGCCTACCTCGACGAGGTCCTCGCGCGCGAGGTGAGCGATCCGGCCGAGCGCATGGCCACCGCGGTGCTCGTCGCGTTCCCGCGGGTGGACCACGACGCGCAGCTCGCGCGCTGGCGCGTGATCCGGCAGTACCTCGCGCGCGTCTCGCCCGACGGGATGTCCGTCGCCGCCGCGCTCCTCGCGTGGCTCTCGCTCGAGCCCGAGGAGATCCTCGATCACCTCCGGCTCGCGAGCCAGGCGCTCGCGCGCCACGGCATCGCGGGCACCGGCGCCGAGACGGTGACCACCGCGAGCAAGCTCCTGCTCGCGATGGCCGCGCTCGCGTCGGGCGCCGAGGGCGATCCCGAAGAGCGCCTCGCGCTCGCGCCGCAGGCCACGCCCGGGCTCGCGCACGTGGGCTTGCAGGGCACGCTCGCCGCGCTCCCGCTCGCCGCGGTCTCCGCGTTCCACCACACCGTGCTCTCGGTCGCCGCGGCGTGGGAGCGCACGTACCACCCGACCCACACGAGCTACGTCCACGGGCGCAGCAGCTACTACCGAGGTTGAGCTCAGCGCCGCCGCAGCCGGGCGAGCCGCTCGCGGAGCTCGTCGCGCACGCGCTCGGTCGCCGGATCGCTCGCGAGGTTGGTCAGCTCGTGCGGGTCGCGCTCGAGGTCGTAGAGCTCGGTCTCCTGCTCGTACTCGATGTACTTCCAGCGGCGCGTGCGGATCGCGGAGAAGGTGTCCGCGCCGCTCGCCCCGCGGCTGCTCCAGCACTCCGTGAGGACCTCCTCGCGCCCCCACGGCGCGCCCTCGTCGCGGATGCGGTCCACGAGCGACGCGCCCGGGATCGGCCTCGTCGGACCCACGCCCGCGTAGGCCGCGATGGTCGCCGTGAGATCGACGTTGGCGACCAGCGCGGCGTCGTGGCGACTCGCGCCGAGCGCGGGGTCGCGCACCACGAGCGGCACGCGCGTGCACTCGTCGTAGGGGCAGTTCTTCCCCATCCAGCGGTGCTCCCCCCAGCTCAGGCCGTTGTCCGACGTGAAGATCACGATCGTGTCCTCCTCGCCCTGCGCGCGCAGGAGCTCGAGCGCGGCGCGGACCGCGTCCTCGACCGCGAGTAGCGAGACCGCGTGGCGGCGCCGGCGGCGATCGAGGCGCTCCGCGCTCGGGAGCTCGAGCCGCCGAACCCACGCCGGGTTGTCGCTCACGTCGGCCTCGAGGTAGCTCGGCGGGCGGCTCGGCCAGTCGAAGAGCTCGCAGGCGCGCATGCGCTCCTCGGCCTCGGCGCTGAAGTCGTTGAGCGTCGGCTCGTAGCGCGACGGATTGAAGAACGGCGCGTGGGGCGCGAGCGGCGCGAACACGGCGAAGAACGGGCCCTCGTCCTCGTGCGCGCTGCGCAGGAACTCGAGCAAGCGATCCCGCAGGACATCCGTCGAGTAGCTCTCCTCGCCGCGCACCGTGTCGTCGGCGCCCTCGTCGCACTCGGCGAGCCCCGCGCCGATCGGCGCGCTCGTCGCGTAGCATCGCAACGTAGGTTGCGCCGCGCCGCGCGGGCGCTCGACGAGGCGGAAGTCGTAGTAGCCCTTGCTCTCGAACGCGTACCAGTCGTCCCAGTGCGCCGGCACGTGGCGCCGCGCCGCGACGAGCCGCTCGTAGCCGTAGAGGTAGCGGCCGAAGTACGCGGTGCGGTACCCCGCGTCGCCGAGCCACCGCGCGAGGGTGTGCTCCTCGTTGCCGCGCTCGAGGAACACCTCCGCGCCGTAGACGTGGCGCTCGTCGACGAACAGGCGGTTGCGGAGCACGCCGTGCGCGTGCGCGTAGAGCCCCGTCAGCAACGTGGCGCGGCTCGGGCAGCACACCGGGGTCGTCACGAAGTGCTCGTCGAAGACGACGTGGGGCCCGAGCGCCTCCAGCATCCGGGGCATGCACGCGAGCGAGTCGCCGCGCTGGTCGTCGGTGAGGACGACGAGGATGTTCGGTCGACGCGGCGCGGGCGCGGGGCGCTCCTGCGGAGCTCCGCACGCGACCGCGAGCACGAGCGACAGCGCGAGGCGAGCTCGCTCGGCGACGTTCATCGCGCGGACTATAGCCGCGTCGGCTCTGGTCGGTCGCAAGGCGACGCGGCGCAGGTCACCGCGCCGCGCTCGTGGCTCGGCGGGCTCAGCTCGAGGGCGTGCGGGGGACCCCGGCGGGGATCACCCGATCGGCGGCGGGCTCTCGCGTCACGGCGACGCGCGGCGCGCCGGAAGGGAGACGTCTACGGCACTACACGCCGATCTGCCGGAGCCAAGCGCGGCGATCGTCGCGTCGACGGTCGGATCACGGCTTCGCTCGTCAAGCAATCTTGCCATCATCGAGATCTGGCTCGCGCGTCGCGCCGCGCCCGCGCGAGCCGCGCGTAGAGCCCGGTCTCCCCGACGACCTCGCGATGTCGCGCTCCCCGTGATATGGGTGACCCATATGAAGACTACGGTAGACCTTGCTCCGGTCCTCCTGCGGCGCGCGAAGCGGCTCGCGGCGCGGCGCGGGACGACGCTCAAGGCGGTCATCGAAGCCGCGCTCGCGCGGGAGCTCGACGCGGCCGAGCGCGCGGATGTCTCACCGATCCGCACCCACACGTTCGGTGGGCGGGGACTGCAGCCCGGCTTGTCGTGGGGCGACTGGGACGCGATCCGCGCCGCGGCGTACGAGGGACGTGGCGGGTGATCGCCGTCGACACCAACGTGCTGCTCCACGCGCATCGACTCGACTCCCCGTGGCACGACGCGGCGGAGGAGGCGCTGCGCTCGCTCTCCCCGGGGGCGTGGGCCATCCCGTGGCCATGCATCCACGAGTTCTTGGCGATCGCCACGCACCCTCGGGTGTTCGACCCGCCGAGCCCCCTCGAGGACGCCATCGCTGCGGTCGAGTCCTGGCGCGCGTCCCGCTTGGTGTTGCTCGGCGAGACCAGTGAGCACTGGGGAGAGCTCTGCGCGCTGCTGCGGGCGGGCAAGCTCGCCGGCCCGGTGACGCACGACGCGCGCGTCGCGGCGATCTGTCTACAGCACGGCGTCGTCGAGCTCTGGACGGCGGATCGTGACTTCACGCGCTTCCCTGCGCTCCGAACGCGCAACCCCTTGCCGGCGCGCCCCGCGGGCGGGTGAGGATCACGCTCGATCCGGGCGGGAGCGGCCGGTGCCTGCGGCGCCCGGCGGTTGGTGTCCGCGGGGGAGGTGCAAGACATCTTGCGCAGGAGCGGGCCGTGCTCGCTTCTTCGGAGTCGCTGACGACGAAGGGGTCGCGCTCGTTCGAGCACGCAGCGCCCGCCGGCCGTGCGATCATCGCCGCATGACCAGCTCGGGCACGACCGGTGACCCCGACGCGCTGCGCGACGCGGCGTGGCTGCGCGCGTCGCTCGCCGGCGTCTGGCTCGTCACCGCGCTCACCGTGCTCCACCCGCACTACCGCGAGGTCGGCGCGGACTACCTCGGCCGGCTGGGGCTGCCGGAGTGGCTCATGTACGCCGCCGATGCCGCGGAGCTCGGGCTGGGGCTCTGGGTGCTCCGCGGCCCGATGACCCGCCCGCTGGTCGCCGTGCACGTCGTGGCCGTCGGCGGCTTCACCGCGACGCTGGCGTGGCTCGAGCCGATGCTGCTGGTGAGCCCGTTCGGCGTCCTCAGCAAGAACCTCCAGTTCGTCGTGGTCGCGGTCGTCGCGGGGAGGATCACCCGCGACGGCTGGACGCGGACGTCCGAGCGGCTGCTCGCGTACGGCATGGCGCTCGTGTGGATCACCGAGGGGCTCTTTCCGAAGATCCTCTTCCAGCAGGCGATCGAGCTCGACATGGCGCCCGCGGCGGGGCTCACGTTCCTGCCGCCGTGGGCCCTGGTGGGCGCGGTCGGCGTCGCGCAGGTCGCCTCGGGCATCGCCGTGCTCGTGCTGCGCCGCCCCGGCTGGCTCTTGCTCGCGCAGTGCGCCGCGCTGCTCGTGCTCCCCGTCGTGGTCGGGCTGATCGCGCCGCTCCTCTGGGTGCACCCGTTCGGTCCCTTCAGCAAGAACCTCCCGATCCTGGTCGGGACCTACCTCGTCCATCGCCGATGCTCGCGATCCTCCTGAAGGCGGCGCACATCCTCTCGGCCATCCTCTTCCTCGGGCTGGGGCTCGGCAGCGTCTTCTACAAGCTGCGCGCCTATCGCAACGCTCACCCCGCGGTAGTGGCGTTCTGCGACCGCGAGATCGTCCTCGCCGACTGGCTG
>JAYRVK010000566.1:0-2828 GCA_041918555.1 Sandaracinaceae bacterium | reverse complement strand
TCAGCGGGGGCAGCTGGACCAATGGGAGTCCGAGAAGGGACTGCCCGTAGGCTAGCAGTGGTTACTCAGCACACGCGGTTGCGGCCGCCGCGCTTGGCTTCGTAGAGCTTCTCGTCGGCGGCCTTCACGAGCTGGAGCACGTCCATCTCGCCGTCGAGCTCCGAGCACCCGAGCGAGACCGTGACCGGGATGACCTCGCCCTCGAAGACGAACCGGCGCTCCTCGATGCGGTGGCGGAGGTCTTCTGCGATCGACGCGGCGCCCACGAGGTTCGTCTCGGGGAGCGCGGCGCAGAACTCCTCGCCGCCGTACCGGCCCAGCACGTCGTCGGGGCGGAGCCGCCCCTTCACGAGAGTGGCGAGCTCCTTGAGCACATAGTCGCCCGCGAGGTGACCGTAGTTGTCGTTGATCGACTTGAAGTGATCGATGTCGAACATCACGACCGAGAGCGGGCGCTGGTGCCGGCGTGCGCGCGGGATCTCGCGCTCGAGCGCCTCCATGAGGTAGCGCTTGTTGTTGATGCCAGTCAGGCCGTCGACGATCGTCATGTTGTAGATCGTCTCGTGGTACTGCGCCTCGAGGTCCGAGCCCGAGAGGAACTTCACGATGGTGTCGCCGATCTTGACCTGATCGCCGCGCCGCAGCGCGAGCTCGGTGACCTGTTGATCGTTGACGTAGGTCCCGTTGGTCGAGTCGAGATCGACGATGAACCACTGCGCGCCGCGCTTCTCGGCCCGGCAGTGGCGCCGGCTCACCGAGTCGTTGTCGAGCACGATCCGGTTCTCCTGACCGCGGCCCACGGTGAGCGGCTCGTCCCCGAGGATGTAGCGCTTGCCGAATTGACGCGCGTCGCTCGAGTAGATCACGACGAGGCAGTCCTGCCCCTTCGTCTGCGGGCGGAGCTCTTCGAGGGGAGTGACCCGGGTCTTGATGTCGGAGTCTTGCACGGGGGCGGGTACGACCTCGGCGGGTACCAGACATGCACAGGCTAGAAAGGTGTCGCCTGGCAGTCAACCGCCTCGATGGTCCAGCCCCGTTTGCTGATATCGTCGTGAAGTGACCGGGAGCGTGTTCCTCGCGGTAGCCGGCAGCATCGGCTCGGGAAAGACGACCCTGACGCGCCGGCTCGAGGCTCGTCTCGAGCTGCGGGCTCTGTACGAGGACACGGCCGAGAACCCGTACCTCGAGGACTTCTACGCGGACATGACCCGTTGGGCGATGGCCCTGCAGCTCCGCTTCCTCGCGACGCGCGTCGCCGAGACCAAGGACGCGATCCATGGCGGCGCGAGCATCATCCAGGATCGCACCTGCTACGAGGACGCCGAGATCTTCGCTGCGAACCTCGCGGCGCGAGGCGACATGGATCCCCGCGACTGGCAGACCTACGTGCTCATCGCGCGCCAGCTCCTCGACGGCGTGCCCCCCCCCCACCTCCTCGTGTACCTGCGCCGCACGCCCGAGAGCTGCCGCGAGCAGATCGCGCGGCGCGGGCGCGCGTACGAGGCCACGATCCCGATGGATTACCTCCGCGACCTCGGCGGTCGGTACGACGCGTGGTTCGACTCCTACGAGCGCGGCCCCAAGCTCCTCGTGCGCGCGGAGGAGCACGACTTCCTCCACTCGGAGCGCGACCTCGAGCGCCTGGTCCGGCAGATCCTCGAGGCGCTCCCGCAGCGTCCCCTGCCGTTCGGGCCCTGAGAGCGTCATGAGCCGCGCCGCCTGCAGCTTCCTCCTCCTCGCCATCGGATCGTGCGGTCCGATCGAGTCGCCCCCGGATCCCTCCGCGCCGCGCACCGTGCGCGGGCAGATCCTCTACGAGTCGCGCCACCCGACCGTGCAGGGCGCGTCCGCGGCGCTCGAGCTCCGGCCCGCGCGATCCGTCGAGCTCGCGCTCGTCGCCGGCGACGAGGTCGTCGCGGAGGGTCGCACGGACGAGGACGGGCGCTTCGCGATCGTGGGCCCCGCGCGCGCGACGGCGCTGCGTGTGTACGCGCGCACGCGGGTGCGCGGCCACGACGCGGCGATCGCGCGCGACCCGGGCGGCGAGATCACGCACGCGATGGACGCGCCGCTCGGCGCGGGGGAGCTTCGCGTCGTCGCGGTCGACTCGACCGGCGACGCGGGCGCGTTCCACGTCGTCGACACGCTCCTGCGCGGGCTCGACGCGGTGCACGGCTGGACCGGCCGCACGCTCCCCGCGGTGTTCGCGTACTGGGTGCGAGGGGGGACCCGGGAGTGGAGCTATTACCGCGGCGAGCGCCCCTACGGCTCGAACCGCTTCGCGCTCGAGCTCCTCGGCGGCGATCCCGGGCAGCAGTCGATCACCGACACCGACGAGCACGACGAGGCGATCATCCTCCACGAGCTCGGCCACTTCGTGATGGATCGGCTCACGAGCGACTCGTCGGTCGGGGGCATGCACCCGCGCGGCGCGCGGATCGATCCCGGCCTCGCCTGGGAGGAAGGGCGCGCGAGCTGGTTCGCCCTGGCGGTCCTCGCCGCGCCGTTCTACCGCGACACGATCGGCCTCGAGCCCTGGGGCTCCTGTCGGGTCGACGAGGACCTCGAGGACGGGCCCGATCCCGTGGCGGGCCTCGCGTCCGAGACCACCGTATCGATGGTGCTCTGGGATCTCGGGGACGACGGCGCGCTCGACGAGGACCGGGACGGACTGGCGCTCGGGCCGGCCCGGATCTTCGAGGCGATGATCGCGCACGCGGCCGAGCCCGGCGCGTTCCCGTCGCTGCCGAGCTTCCTGCACCACCTCGTGCAGGGCGGGGCGCTCGACGAGGCCGCGCTCCGCGCGACCCTCACCCGCACGCGGGTCC
>JAYRVK010000565.1:0-23017 GCA_041918555.1 Sandaracinaceae bacterium | reverse complement strand
TCGTCCTCGCCCTCGCCGAGCCAGCTCGGCGCGCTCACGCCGCCGCCGTCGCCGACGCGCACGAGGCCCACGTCGTACGAGCTGCGGCCGGCCGGGGTCGAGAACGTGGCCAGGAAACCGCCGGGCACCGGCGCGAGCCCGCCGAGCCGCGTGTCGATCCGGCCCGCGCAGTCCCCCGACGGATCGACGAAGAGCTCGGTGCGGTGCGCGAAGTAGACACCCTTGCCGGGGAAGCAGTCGGACACGCAGAGCGGCCCGGTGCCCGCCGCGTTCTGCGCGAGGCGCACCTCCATCGAGTGGCTGCACCCCCAGCCCCAGCCGCCGCCGGCCGCGGCGCCGCTCGCCGCGTCGAGGAAGCGCAGCGTGTCGCCGTAGTGCGCGATGCCGTCGTCCCAGAGTCGCTGCACGGTGTGGTAGGTCGCCCACTGCGAGCCGGTCCAGTGGATGCGGCCCGCGCGGATCCCGGTGCCGAACCACTCGTTGTTCGTCACGTCGTGGGGAACGCCGCCGAGCAGGCGCGTTTCGAACCGCGTGCCGCCGTCGGGCTCGACGACCACCGCCCACACCTCGTCGCTCTCGCGATCGACGAGCACGCCCGCCGCCCCGGTGCCATCCGCCGCGACGCCCCACACGGCGTTGCCCGGGACCGAGTGCGACGCGCGCGTCGCGCCCGCGAGATCGACCCAGCTCAACGTGATCGAGCCGCCGCCCGTCGCGACGACCAGCCCGTCGGGCGTCGCCGCGGCGTGCGCCTCCGTGGCCGCGAGCCCGGCGATCGGCGTGAGCGAGAAGTCCTCGAGGAGCCCGCCCGCGCAGGGGCCCGCGTCGATCCCCGGCGCGCCCGCGTCGGTGCCCGCGGCGTCGGTGCCCGCGGCGTCGGTGCCCGCGGCGTCGATCCGCGGTGGCGACGCGCCGTCCATCGTGCCGCCGTCTCCGTCGAAGCGGAGGTCCCCGGTGCAGGCACCGAGGGCGAGCGCGAGCAGCAGGGCGAGCCTTCGCACGCCGACAGGATACCGACCCACGTGCGCGCATGCACGCTCGCACGATCGCAAGTGAAGTTGACCGCGAGCCATGGGGACGCGATGTTGACAATCGACCGTTGGGCTCCGCCGAGATGGCAACTGTCAACATCGCGTCCCCAAGGAAGTCTCCGTCTTTGCGGGCCTTTGAGGGTCAATTGTCAACATCGCGTCCCCGTGCCGTCCCCTGCCGCCCCAGGCCGCGATGTTGACAATCGACCTTCGAACGCGAAGACGGCGGCCGGGAGGTTCCGACCGCCGTCTCGGCGTTCACGAAGGGTCCGCGCTCAGGGCGCGGGCGCCGGGGTCGGCGCGGGCGCGGTGCCGCCCGGTGCGGCTGCGCCGCCCGGCGGACGCGCCGGCAGGAGGTGCGTGATGTCGTGCGCCCACAGCGTGCCCGCGCGGTTCACCGCGTAGAGGCGGTTGCCCATCACGAACACGAACCGCGTGTCGGGCTGGCCGAGCTCCCAGTTCGGAGCGCGGACGAGGCGCGCCTGGCCCCAGCTCGGGTGGATGTCGTGCGAGACGACCGAGTTGTCGCTGAAGATGACGTAGACGGTGCGGCCGATCGCGAACGCGTGCCGCACGGTGCGCGGCGCGACGAACGAGACGGTGCCGACGCGGACGGGCGGCATCACGGTGTTCCCGACCTGGTGCACCCAGATCTCACCCTGCTGCGTCACGTTCACGAGCCGGTTCTGCAGGCGGAACATGAACACCGGGTCCTGGCCCTGCGTGCCGACCGGCGCGCCGGTGATCTGCTCCGGCGGGCCGATGCTCTCGCCGCGGATGTCGTGGCGGTAGAGGTTCCCCGCCTGGGTCACCACGAGGATCGAGTTCGCGTCCCACGGGATGATGTACTCGGTCGGATCGCCCGCGTGGCCGACGGTGTGGCCGCGCATGCGGATGTGCATCTGGACGGTGTTGCCGTTGACGCGGTTGTAGAAGACCTCGTCCGCCTGGTTCACCCAGATGATCCGGTTGTTGGTGCCGCCCCACACGAACCGCGCGTGCACCGCCTCGGCCGCGACGGGCGAGCCCGTGATCTGCCGGCCCGGCCCGATCTGCGCTTCCGCGACGGACGCCGCGGCCAGCGCGGTGATCCCGATCGCCAACGAATAGGTTAGAGCTCTCACGACGCCTCCAGCTGATGTGGACGGAAGAGGACCCTCATCGCGAAACCCCTCCCGCCGACGACCTCGGTTGTCCGTGAAAGACGTCGCCAATCGACGCGCATTCAACGGCTCCGAAAACGTGCGGGGCGTAGCAGACCAGCCGGCCCCGGTCCCGTCAAGGGCCGTTCGCCCCGCGGCCCGCCCACGACGCGCGGAACCGCTCCCACGTCGGGAAGAAGCTCGTGAGGAGCGCGCCGACGAGGAGCCCGCCCGCGAACCCGCCGAGGTGCGCGTCCCGCGCGATCCCGTCGCCGCCGTCGCGGAGCGCCAGCACGTCGAGCGCGGCGGCGACGATGGCGACGAGCGCCGCGTGGAGCGGCGGCACCGGGCGCGCGAGCGGCCACGCCATCGCCCACGGCAGCTCCCAGCGGAACGCGAGCAGCACGTAGAGCCCCGCCACCCCGCTGATCGCGCCGGACGCGCCGATGACGAAGGTCGGTGGGCCCTCCGACCGGTTCACCACGAACGCCGCCGCGCTCGTGACCGAGCACAGGATCAACCCGAAGATCACCCAGCGGTCCCCGGCGATCTGCGAGAGCAGCGTCCCGAACAGCCAGAAGTAGCCGAGGTTGAACGCGAGGTGGAGGAGGCCGCCGTGGACGAGCACCGTCGTGAACGCGGTGCCCACGGTGAGCCAGTCGTCGATCGCGCCGCGCCCCCCCGCGATCGCGTCGATCGCTCGGACGAGCTCCTGCGGCACCAGCGCGAACGAGTAGGCCAGGCCGAACCCCGTGACCCAGTCCGCGACGAACACCGCGGTGAGGACCACGCACACCGCGATCACCGCGCGGCTCTTGGTCGGGTCCCTCGCGAGCGCCATCGGCGGTCGGACTGTAGCACCGAGGCTTCGCCCTTCTCGCCGCCGGTCGCATTGGATATCGTCGCCGTCCCACCAGGGACGACGGATGAGCGACGAAGACCACGGCAAGCTCCAGGAGATGGTGACCCTCTACAAGCAGGGTCTGCTGGTCAATCCGAAGGACATCCGCAAGCGCTTCCAGCTCGCCGCGGCCTATCACCGGCTGGGCGACCTCGAGAAGGCGATCAAGGAGTACGAGACCGCGCGCAAGACCGACCCGACGCACTACGCGTGTCGGTTCGGGCTCGGGCGCGCGTACCTCGACGCGGGCGACGTGCCCGCGGCGACCGAGGCGCTCGACGAGGCGGCCGCGATCAAACCCGACAGCGCGGAGTGCCAGCACCTCCTCGGCGAGGTCGCGCTGAACGCGAAGCGCACCGAGGTCGCGGCGGCGGCGTTCCACGCGGTCACCAAGATCGAGCTCACGGACAGCCCGCCCGAGCACCCCGACGCGCCCAAGAAGGGCGGCGTCGCGTGCATCGCGGTCGAGCGCTGGGTCGAGGCGATCGAGTGCTTCGAGCGCGGGCTCCAGCTCACGCCCAACGACCCCGAGCAGCTCCACCCGCTCGGCCTCGCGTACAACAAGACCGCGCAGTGGGACAACGCGCAGCGCACGCTCCAGGCGCTCGTCGATCGCGTGAAGGACCACGTCGCGGGGCTCAAGCTCCTCGGCGAGGCGTGCATGCACACGCGCGCGGACGAGCAGGCCATCGACGCCTACCGGCGCGCCCTCGATCTCGACCCCGACTACCTCGACGGCTACATCGCGATCGGCGGCGTCTACGAGCACGTGGGCCAGGATCAGGAGGCCCACAATTCCTACAAGATCGCGCTCCGGTTCCTGCCGGACGACGGCTCGATCTACTTCAAGCTCGGCCGCTGCCTGCGCCGCCTGAAGAAGCCCGAGGAGGCGCTCGAGCGCTTCACCAAGGCGAGCACGATCCTGCGCGACGATCCGGACGTGTTCCTCCAGCTCGGGCTCGTGCAGATGGAGCTCGCGCAGTGGGAGGCGGCGGAGAAGTCGCTCGCCGAGGCGGCCACGCGCCGGCCCGGGCACCAGGCGACGCAAGAGGCGGTCGCCGCCGTCAAGACGCAGCTCGGCAAGGACGAGGAGGTCGTCGGCGCGTGGGAGTCCGTCGTCGAGCTCGACCCGTCGAACATGGAGGCGTGGGTCGCGCTCGCGCGGCTCTACTTCAAGTACGGCAAGCTCGAGAAGTGCATCGACGCGTGCGTGCAGAAGCTCCGCACCGAGGACGAGAACCTCGAGATGATCCGGCTGCGCGGCACCTGCCTGAACCTCTTGAAGCGGCACGACGAGGCGGTGCCCATCCTCCAGAAGGCGACTCGCGTCGGGCCTGAAGATTCGCAAAGCAGCTTGCAGCTCTCCATCGCCTACAACGGCGTCGAGCGCTGGCAGCAGGCGCAGCAGGCCGCGGAGAAGGCGATCCGGCTCTGGACCGAGGGCCCCGGCGCGGCCGACGCGCCGAAGATGGACCTGGCGCGCGCGTACAAGGAGCTCGCGAGGGGCTGCAAGCAGCTCAACGACGACCGCGAGGCGATCACCGCGTACCTCGCGGGCGCCGAGCTCGACCTCGAGTGGGTCGAGGGCCTGATCCAGGCGGGCGTGCTGTGCGAGAAGCTCGAGCGCTGGGACGACGCGGCGGCCGCCTACGGCAAGGCCGCGGAGCGCAAGCCCGGCGAGGTCGAGATGCACCGCACGCACGGCACGCTGCTCGAGAAGCTGGCGCGCTGGCGCGAGGCGATCGCGGCCTGGGAGCGGGCGGTCAAGCTCGACGAGAACGACCACAAGAGCCTCACGCGGCTCGGGGTGATGCACTGCCGCGTCGAGGAGTGGGCGGAGGCGCGCAAGTACCTCACGCGCTCGGTGAAGATCCGGCCGGACGTCGGCGAGGCGTTCAAGGAGCTCGGCAAGGCCTGCCTCGAGCTCGGCGACCTCGACGCATCGCAAGAGTACTTGCAGTCGGCGATCGAGATCGACAGCAAGTGGGCCGAGGGCTACGCGCTCGCGGGCCGCCTCCACGAGAAGCGCGGCCAGCTCAAGCTCGCCGAGGAGCGGCTGATCAAGGCGGTCGAGCTCGCGCCCGACGACGTCTCGCTCGAGGGCCTGCTCGGCTGCGTGCGGGTGAAGCTCGAGAAGTACGGCGACGCGCTCGACCCGCTCAAGCGCGCGGTGCGCGCGGACGCGGAGGACGGCGCGCTGCGGGTCGCGTGGGGCACCGCGCTCCTCCGCACCGACGCCGCCGAGCCGGCGGCCGAGCAGCTCCGCCAGGCGGTGCGGCTCCTCCCGACCGACGCGCCCGCGCACGCGCTCCTCGCCGAGGCGGCGCGGACGATCGACGAGAAGGCGGAGGCGCTCGCGAGCTACGCGAAGGCGGTCGAGCTCGACCCGGCGCGCACCGAGTGGCTCCGGCCGCTCGCGGAGCTCCAGGCGGAGACCGGCGACGACGCGGCGTCGAGCGCGACGTGGCAGCGCGCGATCGACGCGAGCCCCGACGACTCGCAGCTGTGGGCCGGGCACGGCGCGGTGCTCCAGCGCCTCGGCCAGCACGAGGCGTCGGCCGCGGCCTACGCGAAGGCCGTCGAGCTCGGCGGCGACGACAGCAAGCGCCTGCTCATCGATCTGGGCCTGGGCTACGTGCGCTCCTCGCAGTGGGAGCGCGCGCGCGAGGCGCTGACGAAGTGCATCGAGCTCGCGCCGACGAACCCCGACGTCCACGAGAACCTCGGCGTCGCGCTGCGACAGCTCGGGGATCTCCCCGGCGCGGAGCGCTCGTTCGCGAAGGCCATCGAGCTCGACCCCAAGCGCGGCCTTGCGAAGAAGGCGCTCGCGGAGGTGCGCGCCCAGCTCGGCAAGAAGGAGGCGGCGGTCGAGGCGTACCGCGCCGCGATCGACGCGCTGCCCCCCGACTCCGCGCTCCACGCCGCGCTCGCCGGGCTCCTCGAGGACCTCGACCGGACCGAGGCCGCGGCGGACGCGTACGAGAAGGCCGTCGAGCTCGCGCCGACCGACGCGGGCTTGCTCTGCAAGCTCGGCCTCGCCTCGCTCCGCGCCGCGCGCTGGGAGCGCGCGTACGACGCGCTCGATCACGCCGTCGGGTTCGACCCGCGCGTCGCCATCGCGCACCACGGCCTGGGGCTCGCGTCCGAGAAGCTCGACAAGCTCGGCGCCGCGGTGAAGGGCTTCGCGCGCGCCGTCGAGCTCGAGCCGGAGCGCGGCGAGAGCTGGGTCGCGCTCGGCCGCGCGCATCGCGCGATGGAGCAGGACGTCGAGGCGGAGGCCGCGCTCGCGCGCGCGGTGCAGCTCCTGCCGGACGACGACGCAGCGCACGCCGCGCACGGCGCGGTGCTCTACGCGCTCGGCAAGCTCGGCGCCGCCGAGCGCGCCTTCGCGCGCGCCCTCGAGCTCGAGCCCGACTCCGCGGACCACTACCTCGGCAAGGGCCGCGCCGAGGAAGGCCAGGAGAAGCACGACGCGGCGCGCACCTCGCTGCGCCAGGCCACGCGCATCCGCCCCGACGACGCGGAGGCGCAGCTCCGCCTCGGGCGCGCGTGCGCGGCGCTCTCGATGAACGACGAGGCGCTCGCCGCGCTCAAGAAGGCCGCGGAGCTCTCGCCGACGAGCGCGGAGCCGCCGGCCGCGCTCGCGGAGCTCCACGTCGCGATGGGGGAGCGCGAGCTCGCGGTGAACGCGTTCCGCCGCGCGACCGAGCTGGCGCCGGGCGAGGAGCGCGTGCTCCGCCGCTTCGCGGCCCTGCTCACCGAGCTCGGCCGCCACGAGGAGGCCGCGCGCGCCTACGCGCAGATCGCGAAGCTCAGCGCCGACGATCCCGACGCGCAGCTCGCGCTCGGCCGCGCGCACGCCGAGGCCGGCGCGTGGGAGCCAGCCCGCGAGGCGTTCCGCGCGGCGGCGAAGGTCGCGCCCGATCGCGCCGAGATCTACCGCGAGCTCGCGCGCGCGTGCGTCGCCCTCGCCGATCACGACGAGGCGATCCTCGCGTGGAAGAAGCTCCTCTCGACCTCGTCGCACGACCTCGACGCGCTGGCCGGGCTCGGCCGCGCGTACCTCGCGCTCGGCCGCGAGGTCGACGCCGTCGATCCGCTCGCCAAGGTCGTCGCGGAGCGCCCCGAGGACGTGGCGCTGCGCTCGCAGCTCGGTGGCGCGCTCTTCGCGCTCGGCCGCTTCGAGAGCGCGATCCCGCACCTCGCCAAGGCCGCGGAGCTGAGCCCGCGCGACGCGGACGCGCTCATCGTCCTGGGGCGTGCGCAGGTGGAGAGGGGCGATCACGCGCAGGCGATGAACGCGCTGAAGCGTGCAACGGATCTTGCGCCCGATCGGCTCGACGCGCAGCGCGCGCTCGGCGCGAGCGCGGCGGCCCTCGGCCAGCACGAGGTCGCGGCCGCGGCGTGGACGCGCGTGACCCGCGCGGCGGCCGACGACGCCGACGCCTGGGTGGCGCTCTCGCGCGCGCGGCTCGCGCTGACCGATCCGGTCCGCGCCGCGGAGGCGCTGCGCGAGGCGCTCGGGCACCGCCCTGCCGAGCCCGCGCTCCACACCGAGCTCGGCGACCTCTGGATGAAGGTCGATCGCTACGCCGACGCGCTCTCCAGCTACGAGAGCGCGATCGCGCTGAGCCCGGACGACGGCGCGCTCCACCTCAAGAGGGGCCTCGCGCAGAAGGTGCTCGGAATGGAGGAGGCGCGCGCCTCGTTCGAGGAGGCGACGCGCCGCGCGCCGCAGCTCCGCCGCGGCTGGGTGGAGCGCGCGCGCGCGGAGCAGGCCGCGGGCTCGTTCGACACCGCGATCGACGCGTGGACGCGCGCGCTCGCGCTCGACCCGAACGACGCCGAGGGCCAGGGCGCGCTCGGGTACCTGCGGCTCGAGCTCGGCTTCGAGGAGGCCGCGATCGACCCGCTCAAGAAGGCGCACGAGCTCGCGCCCGCCGACCCGATGATCCTCGCGCGCCTCGGCGCGGCGCAGCTCGCCGCCGAGGGGACGGAGGCCGCGCTCCAGAGCCTCGAGAAGGCGGCGGGCCTCGGCCTCGAGGACGCGGGGGGCTGGACCGACGTGGGCCGCGCGCGCCTCCTCGCGGGCTTCCACCAGAAGGCGGTCGCCGCGTTCGACAACGCGCTGCGCCTCGACTCGACGCGGGTCGCCGCGCTCGTGGGCAAGGCCGACGCGCAGGCCGCGCTCGGCCAGCACGCGGACGCCATCATGGCGTACCGGGCCGCGATCGCCGACGAGAGCGGGGAGCTCCCGCCCGGCGTGCACCGCTCGCTCGGCAAGAGCCTCACCGCGCTCGCGCGCCACGCGGAGGCCGTCGACGCCTACGCGGCCGCGCACGCCTCGGCGCCCGGCGACGCGACGGTGCTCGCGGCGCTCGGCGTCGCCGAGGTGCAGTGCGGGACCTTCGAGCCCGCGATCGGTCACCTCGAGCGCGCGCTGGCGCTCTACCCCGATCAGCCCGAGGCGCGCCTCGCGCTCGGCCGCGCGTACGCCGGGGACGAGCGCTGGGCCGACGCGATCGGCGCGCTCGAGCGCGCCCTCACCGTGCTCCCCGAGAGCGGGCCCGGGTGGGCCGCGCTCGGCGACGCGCGCCGCGCGAACGACGCGCCGGAGGGCGCGATGGAGGCCTACCAGCGCGCGCTCGATCTGGGGCACGAGGGCGCGCGCCGCGGCTACGGCATCCTCCTCGCGCACGATCTGCGGGACGACGAGGCCGCGGCCGCGCTCGAGCTCGCCGCGCAGAAGCACCCCGACGATCGCGAGCTCTTCGCGACGCTCGCCGAGGTGCAGGAGCGCCGCGGCAAGCTCGACGACGCGGTCCGCCGCTACGAGCGCGCGGTGCAGCTCGCGGGCGGGGTCGACGCGGCCGACGACGGCGAGCTCGTGCTCGGCTACGGCCGGGTCCTCGCCGGGAAGTCGCAGCTCGAGCTCGCGCTCCGCGCGCTGAGCCGCGCGGTGACCCTGCTCCCCGGCTCCGCCGACGCCGCGCAGCGCCGCGGCGACGTGCTCGCGGCGCTCTCGCGGCCCGAGGAGGCCGTCGCGGCGTACAGGTCCGCGACCGAGCTCGCGCCGGGCTGGGCCGATCCGCACCTCGCGCTCGCGCGCCTCTCGGTGAGGCTCGGCCGCGACGAGGCCTCGCTGGTCCCGTTCCGCGCGGCCGCCGCGCTCGCGCCGGACGACGCCGAGGTTCACCTCGGGCTCGCGGGCGCGCTCGAGCGCCTCGCGCGCTACGAAGAGGCGATCCTCAGCCTGCGCTCGGCGAGCCGGCTGCGTCCGGAGGATGCAAGTCTTCTTGCGCGCCTCGGCGACGCGTGCGCGGCGGCGAGCCAGTGGACCGAGGCCGCCGAGGCCTACCAGAAGTCCGTCCTCTCGGCGCCGACCGCCGCGAGCCAGCTCGGCCTCGGCCGCGCGCGCCGTGCGACGGGCGATCTCAAGGGCGCGGAGCACGCGTTCGCGGAGGCCGCGGCCCTCGGCAATTCGTTCGAGGCGTGGCTCGGCCTCGGCCAGGTCCGCGCGCGCCTCGGCACCGACGAGACGGCGGTGGACGCCCTCGCGCAGGCGGTGGCGCAGAAGAAGGACCACGCCGAGGCGCAGCGCACCTACGGCGAGGTGCTCGCGCGCCTCAAGCGCCCGGCCGAGGCGATCGCGGCGCTCGAGGTCGCGACGAGCCTCAAGGCGGACGACGGTGTCGCGTGGGCCGCGCTCGGCCGCAGCTACCAGGCGCTCGGGCGCGACGCCGACGCGGCGCGCGCGCTCGCGCGGGCCTCGGAGGTCGGCGAGGGCGGCCCCGACACGCTGCTCGCGCTCGCGGACGCGTGCTCGCGCGAGGGCCGCGTCGGCGAGGCCGCGGCCGCGCTCGGCAAGGCGCGCCTCGCGGCGCCCAAGGACGCCGCGCTCCAGTCGATGGTCGCCGAGCGCCTCGTCGCGCTCGCGCAGATGGAGCCCGCGATCGAGGCGCAGCGCGCCGCGATCGAGCTCGCCCCCTCGACCGAGAAGAAGCTGCGCCTCGGGGACATGCTCCTCGCGTCCGGCAACCCGGCCGCCGCCGAGGCGGTGTTCGCGGAGGCCGCGGCCGAGGCGCCGCGTGACTTCGCCGCGCAGCGCGGGCTCGGCAAGGTGTACGCCGCCGGGGGAAAGCACGCCGAAGCGGCGCGCGCGTTCGGCGCCGCGCTGCAGCTCCGCCCCGATCACGCGGAGACGGCGTTCGAAGTCGGGCGCGCGCTCAACGCGTTGGGCAAGCACGCCGCGGCGGTCGGCGTGTTCGAGGCCGCGCTCGCGATCGAGCCCAAGGACGCGGCGGGCCACGCGGGCTACGGCGAGGCGCTCCAGGGCGTCGCGCGGCTCGACGACGCGCTCACCGAGCTGCGGCGCGCGACCGAGCTCGCGCCCAAGGTGTTCGCGTTCCATCGGCGGCTCGGCGACGTGCTGCTCGCGCTCGGGCGTCCGGCCGAGGCGATCCCGGCGTTCGCCGCCGCCGTCGAGCTCGCGCCGCAGGACGGGCCCGCCCATCGCGGCCACGGCCTCGCGCTCAGCGGGACCGCGCAGCACGAGCGCGCGCTCGAGGCGCTGTCGCACGCGGTCAACCTCGGCCAGCAGGACGGCGGGCTCTCGGTCGGCATGGGCAAGAGCCTCTTCCACCTCGATCGCTACGGCGAGGCGCGCGACTGGCTCAACGCCGCGCGGCATCAGTCCCCGAACGACACCGAGGCGCGCTACTACCTCGCGCTGACGTCGCTCGCGATGAGCGACGTGGCACGGGCCAAGGCCGAGCTCGAGGCGGCGATCGCAGCGCGGCCCGACGACCCGCGCTACCTCGTCGGCTACGGCCGCGCGCTCGAGGCGGAGAAGCGCCCGAAGCAGGCCGTCCAGCAGTACGCGCGCGCCGCCGAGGTCGATCCCTCGCACGCGCCGGCGCACGAGCACGCGGCCCGCGTGTACCTCTCGCTCGCGATGCCGCGCGAGGCGGAGGTCCACTACGCCAAGCTCGCCGAGATCGGGGACGACGTGGAGGTCCTTCTCGGCCTCGCCAAGGCGCGCGAGGACCGCGGCGCGCACGGCGAGGCGATCGCCCCGCTCGTCAAGGCGTCGCGGCTGCGGCCGGACGACCTCGAGATCCGGCGCCGGCTCGCGCGCGCGTACCGCGGCGCGGGCAAGCACGACGAGGCGGTCGACGCCCTCAAGGAGGCGATGCAGACGGCGGCCCAGCCCGCGGCGATCGCCGCCGAGCTCGCCGACGCGTGCCGCGCCGCGAGCCGCCCGTTCGATCTCGTCGACGCGCTCGTGGCCGCGCGGGATCGGCACCCGGACGACGCCGGGATCCGGGCGCTCCTCGCGGTCGCCTACCGCGACGCCGAGCGAGTCGACGACGCGCTCCGCGAGGCGCAGGTCGCGGTCGACAAGGATCCCGCGGTGCGCACCGCGTGGGCGCTGCTCGGGCGGCTGCGGCGGCAGAAGGGCGAGCACGGCGAGGTCGCGCTCGAGGCGCTCCGGCGCGCGACCGCCGGCGACGGGGTGACGGCCGACGACTGGGTCGAGCTCGCGCTCGCGTACCGCGACGCGGGGCAGCGCGACCGCGGCCTCGACGCGGCGCGGCGGGCGCTCCGCCTCGACGAGTCGGAGGCGCGCGCCTGGCGCACGATCGGCGAGCTCGAGGCCGACGACGCGGCGGCGTTCGCGCACCTCGAGAAGGCGCTCGAGCTCGCGCCGGCCGACACGCTCGCGATGCTCGCGCTGGGCGAGCGGCGCACCGCGCTCGGCCAGCACCTCGAGGCGATCTACCTCCTCCAGAAGGTGGCCGAGGCCGAGGAGCGCACGCCGCGGCTCTCGCGCGCGCTCGTCGAGGCGTACGACGGCGCCGGCCAGCTCGAGGATGCGTTCCGCGAGGTCGCCGCGCTCGTGAAGGACACGCCGAGCGCCGAGGGCTACTACCGCATGGGCACCGTGCTCGGGCGGCTCGAGCGCTTCGACGAGAGCGCCGCGGCCCTGCAACGCGCCTTGCGATTGGACCCCGCGCACGCCGTGGCGCAGTACCAGCTCGGTGCCGCGCTGATGCGCCTCGGTCGACCCGAGGAGGCGATCGCGGCGTGGGAGGGCGCGTGCAAGAACGCGCCGGAGGACCCGAGCCTCAAGGCGGCCCTCGGCTTCGGCTACCTCAAGCTCGGCAAGAACAAGGAGGCGGCCGCGGCGTGCGCCGACGCGGTGTCGCTCGGCTTGCGCGACGTGGACACGCTGATGAGCTTCGGCAAGCTCTTCGAGCGGCTCGATCGGCGCGAGGACGCGGTGGCCGCGTACCAGCGCATCGGCCAGGTCGATCCCGACCACGCGCCGGCGATGGGTCGGCTCGGCGAGAACCTGATGGAGCTGCGCCGCTTCGCGGAGGCGGTCGAGCCGTACCAGCAGGCGATGCTAAGCTCGCCCGACGACCCGATGATCCGCTACGGCCTCGGGATCTGCTATGCGAACCTCGGCCAGGACGCGGCCGCGAAGAAGCAGCTCGAGGCGCTGCGGAAGCTCGACCCGGACCTCGCGGAGGAGCTGGCGTGGGTGATCGAATGAAGATTCGCAAAATACTTTGCATGTTCGCGATCGGGCTCGCCGCCTGCGGCGAGGAGACCGTGGAGGAGCCCGCCGAGCCCGAGCCCGTGGAGCCCGAGGAGGTGGGCGGCCCGGACCCCGCCGAGCCCGACGACGAGGAGGCCGCCGCGGCCCCGTCCTACACGATCCACGAGTGGGGCCTGATCGACGTGGACCTCGGCGCGCGCCGCGTCGAGTACGCCGCGGGCCCGGGCCGCGCGGAGGCGGGCGGATCCACCGCGACGGCCTCGAACGACGACGACGACGACGACGACGACCGGCTGCCCCCGCTGCCCCAGACCGGGCGCGAGGTCGTCGACCGCGCCACGGACACGGCGACCAACGTGCTCGACGCCCTCACCGGCGGCGGCGGCTCGCGGCGCAAGCCCGTCCTCTACTTCCACCTCGGCGCGCCCGCGCCCGACTTCCGCTTCGACCTCACGGTGAGCTTCGGCTCGACCGGCGCGATCGTGGAGCATTTCCCGACGGGCGCGCTCGCGGAGCACCAGGTCACCTGGTCGCAGGTCCAGCTCGGGAGCGACTCGTGCGCGGGCGGCCCGTACCCCACCGCCGACAGCCCCGTCTGTGCTGGCGTCCGCGACGGCTACTGCGAGGTCGCGGAGCTCGGCGGCTACGTCTCGGACGACGCGGGGTGTCTCACGTTCGCGGGGGCGCAACACAACTTCCTCTTCTACCGCGGTGACGGGCCGGCCCCCGATCTCCCGCTCACCATCGTGCGCAACGCCGACGGCACCGTCACGGTCACCAACGCCACGATGGGCGCGCCCGTCGGCGAGCTCCTGCGCCTGCGGCGCTCCGGCGACGCGATCCAGGTCTCGCAGGTCGCGATCCCGGCGAGCGGGGCCTCCGTCTCGGTTGGCGTGCCCGCGAGCCCGGCGGCCGACTCGCACCGCGAGCTCATCCGGTCGCAGCTCCGATCGATCGGGCTCACCGAGGGCGAGGCGGGGGCGTTCGAGCGCGCGTGGTTCGGCGAGCTCTTCGACGGCGCGGCGGCGACGCCCCACGCCTTCCCCGACGCGATCCTCTTCTTCCTGTCGGCCGCGCAGGTCGACGGCTTCGCCCACCTCGAGGCCACGCCGCCGCCGTCGGCGACCGTGCGCGCGATGGCCGTGCGCGCGGGCTGGACCTCGCTCTGAGGGACCGATGCGCATGCACGTCCTGTACGTGGACGTCGAGGGCCGCACCCTCAAGGAGGAGTCCTTCGACTCGACGGTCGTCTCGATCGGCCCGAGTGAGGCGATGATGTTCGCGCACCGCGGGCTCCCGAGGATGGACGTGATCAACGACGGCTACCACGCGCGGCTGCGCGTGTTCCGCGTCGGCGGGGCGCCAGAGGAGCAGCGCCTCGCGCGGCGCAACCGGATCGAGCTCGGCGAGTGGGTGCTCCGCATCGATCTCTACCCGCGCCCCGACGCCGTGCCGCGCCAGCGCGGGGTGTGCCCCTCGTGCGGCGACGCGCTCGTCGAGCACCAGGCCGGCGGCGCGTACCGATCGGTCGCGCGCCTCGAGCGGCGCTGCCGGAGCTGCGAGGCCCTCGTGCTCGCGCTCCACGACGCGCCCGGGGTGATCGGCGCCTTCGCCGACCGGAGCGCGCACGAGTGGGTGACCGTCATCGTCGCGAGCCGCTGCCCACAGTGCCTCGAGTCGATGACGCGCGCGACGTGGTCCACGGATCGCGGGACGATCGAGGTCGAGCGCTGCGTACCCTGCGCGCTCGTCGTGCTCGAGCCCGAAGACGAGCGTCGTCTGCGCGGACACGAACACAGGGAGGGATGAGGATGAAGGCATGGAGTGACGACTTCGCCGACGGGGCGGCCATCCCGGTCGAGCTCGCGTTCGGTAAGCACGACCCCGGGAGCCACGTCGCGCTCTCGACGAACAAGAACCCGCACGTGGCGTGGAGCGGCGTCCCCGACGAGGCGCGCTCGCTCGTGCTCGTGTGCTGCGACGTCGACGTGCCGAGCCGCGGCGACGAGGTGAACCAGGAGGGCAAGACCGTGCCGGCGTACCTGGCGCGCGTCGACTTCTTCCACTGGCTCCTCGTGGACATCCCGACCACCGTCGACTCGATCGCGAAGGGCGAGCACTCGGACGGGATCACCGCGCGGGGCAAGCCCGGCCCCGCCGCGCCCGGCGGCCTGCGCCACGGCGTCAACGACTACACCGGCTGGTTCGCGGGCGACGCCGCGATGAAGGGGACCTACTTCGGCTACGACGGCCCGTGCCCGCCGTGGAACGACAGCATGGTCCACCACTACCACTTCACGCTCTACGCGATCGACCTCGAGCGCGCCCCGGTCGAGGGCGAGTTCACGGGCAACGACCTGCTCGACGCGATCGAGGACCACGTGGTCGCCGAGGCCTCGTTCATGGGGACCTACGCGATCTCCCCCGACGCCAAGGACTTCGGCTGAGCTCGGCGATATCCTCCGCGCGGTGACCGAGCAGACCCTCACGGCGTCGAGCCACCTCGTCACCGTCGACGTGGACGTCGCCACGATCACGGTGGTGGACGGCCCCGATCGGGGCGCGACCGCCACCGTGAGCGAGACGCCGTTGGTCCTCGGCACCTCGGAGAAGGCCGATCTCCGGCTCTCGGATCGCACGATCTCGAGGCTGCACTGCGAGCTCGCGCGCGACGGGCAGCAGGTCCGCGTGCGCGACCTCGGCAGCAAGAACGGCGTGTGGCTCGCGGGCTGCCGCATCGAGGCCGCGATCCTCGCGCCGGGCGCCCACGTCCACGTCGGCGGGACCGAGCTCGAGGTCGGCCTCGATCGGCGCCGCACGCAGCAGCCGCGCTGGACGGGCCCCGACGAATTCGGCGCGCTGATCGGCGCGTCGCGCGCGATGCACGGCCTCTTCGCGACCCTCGAGCGCATCGCGCCGGCGAGCCTGCACGTGCTCGTGCACGGGGAGAGCGGCACCGGCAAGGAGCTCGTCGCGCGCGCGCTCCACGCCGCGTCGCCGCGCTGCGAGGGGCCGTTCGTCGTGGTCGACGGCGCCGCGATGAGCCGCTCGCTCTCGGACTCGGAGCTCTTCGGCCACGTGCGCGGGGCGTTCACCGACGCGCGCCAGGACCACGTCGGTGCCTTCGAGCGCGCGCACGCTGGGATGGTGTTCCTCGACGAGATCGGTGAGCTCCCGCTCGAAGTGCAAGCCAAGTTGCTCCGCGTCGTGCAGGAGGGTCAGGTGCGGCGGCTCGGCGACGGCGTCGACCGCCGCGTCGACGTGCGCGTCGTGGCCGCGACCCATCGGGATCTGCGCCGCGCCGTCAACGAGGGCACGTTCCGCGAGGACCTCTACTACCGGCTCGCCGGGGTGATCGTGGAGGTGCCGCCCCTGCGGATGCGCTCGGGGGACGTGGAGCTCCTCGGCAAGGCGTTCGCGCGGCGCATCGCGCCCGAGGACCCGCGCGCGGAGGCGATGGCGCAGGCCGCGCTCGCGTCGGTCTCCGGGTATCGCTGGCCCGGCAACGTCCGCGAGCTCCGCTCGTTCGTGCAACGCGCCTTGCTCCTCGGCGACGCCCGGGTCGGCAGCCCCGCGACGATGATCGAGGGGCCCGCGCGGATCCGGACCGATCTCCCGTTCACGCAGGCGCGGCGCGAGTGGGCCGAGGCGTTCGAGCGGCAGTACCTCTCGTTCATCCTCGATCAGTCGGGCGGCAACGTCTCCGAGGCCGCGCGAAGGGCGGGCCTCGCGCGCTCGAGCTTCTACGAGCTCATGACGAAGCTGGGGCTGTGATCGTCGCGAGCGCCCGCGCGATGCGGCGCAACAGGCGCAGGTACCAGGCCTCGGGCGCGGCGGCGACGACGAGCTCGACCGGCGCGGGCGGCGGCGGCAGGGGATCCGAGATCACGATCGGCTCGCGCGGCGTCTCCTCGCGGGTCGCGAACTCGTAGGGCACGGTGGAGTCGGTGCGCGCGGGCCGCGTGCTCACGCCCGGGGTGAAGCTCTCTTGCGTGTCGTCCGCGCTCGCTCTGCCGTCGTGGCAGAGCTCGAGGAGCAGCCGCGGCACGTCGCCGTCCATCGCGATCGCGACGCGGCGGATGCGCGAGCGCCGGCCGCGCTCGGTGACCTCGGTGTCGAGCCGGAGGAAGGGCAGCGGCTGGGTGACGACGATCCCGTCGTCGCGTCGCCGCGCCACGTCCGCGGTGATCGGGGACCGCACCCCGTCGAGGTGGAGCCGGGTTCGTTCCTGGGCCGCGAGCTGCATGGCGTGTCGCCTCCTGCCTCCCTCGTGCCGGAGGCCGCGTCGCCGGTCCAGAAATCGGCGGCTCGAGACCTCAGCTACGGACGCTCATGCCCAGCAGGTGCCGCACGCGCACGTGGTCCCCGCTCGACCAGTAGCGCAGGAGATCGTCGATCGCGTCCTCGGGCGGCAGCCGCCGCCGCTCGCGTGTCCAGCGCAGCATCCACGTCGCGCCGTCGAGGCTCGCCGCGAGGGTCAGCCCCGCGCGCCCGCAGCTCAGCTCCACCGCGCGGCGCCACGTCCCGAGATCGATCCGCTCGACCGACGCGCCGAGCCGCAGGCACGCGGTCTCGAGCATCGCGACCCGCTGCGGCTTGAGGTGCTCGCGCAGGAGCGCGACCATCCGCTCCTGATCGAACGAGCGCGGCGGCCGCCGCAGCCCGAGCACCAAGGCCGCGTCGAACACCGCCTCGAGCGCGTCGGCCTCGTGGAGGTACGTGCACACGCGGTGCGCGTGCCGGTAGTGCGCGACGTGCCGGCCCACCGTGAACGCGAGCGCGCCCGCGGGCAGCGGCTCCTCGAACCCCCGCCCGAAGATGGACGCGGGCGGCCCGGTCGGCAGGAACCGGGGCGGCGTCCCCGCCTTGCCTCGATAGAGCCGCGGGATCACGTCGGGGCGCAGCGCGCCGACCGCGGCGCGGAACGCGAGCGAGAGCTCGTCCTTGGCGCGGCCGATGTCTACTTTGCTTGCTTCATCCAGTCCGACGTCGGCGTCCTCGCGCCGGTGCAGCGTCGCGAGCCCGGGGACCACCTCGCGCCAGATCGAGTCGATCCGCGGATCCTGATCGGGGTGGAGGAGCGAGGCCCAGCCGCCGGCGTCGAGCCCGCGATCGGGCGCGACCCACGCGGGCCGCCGGTGGTGGTGCGCGACCCGCTGCTCCTCGCGCGAGGCGTCGCCGAGGAAGTCGAGCGCGGTGGCCGCGAGCCACGCGCCGTCGGTGACGCCCTCGGCGCGGTACCACTCGTAGAGCGCGCGGTGCGCCGCGGGCACGCGGGGCGATCTCCGCAGCGTCGCGTCGAGGTCGTCGGGCGGCGGCGCGGGCGCCGAGCCGCTCTGATCGACGAACGTGTCGACGCTCATCGCTCCGCCCGGGCCCTGCCCGATCCCGGCGCGGAGCGGCTTGAGGAGCCGCGAGAGAGCGCGCGCGTCGTGCGGCCGGTGACCCGGGTGCTTGTCGAGGCAGAGGTCGACGAGGCGCGCCAGCTGGAGGTCGACGTCGGGGGCCGCCTGCTCGAGCGGCCGATGCGGGGCGTCGGCGATCGCGCGCACGGTCGAGTCGCTCGAGAGCCCGTGGAACGGGCGCCTGCCCGAGAGCGCCTCGTAGAGCGCCACGCCGAACGACCACACGTCCGCGGGCGGCCCCGCGCGCCCGCCGGTGAGCCGCTCGGGCGCCATGAACCGCGTCGAGAACGGCGCGAGCCCCGGGGCTGCCACGCGGCCGCGCGCGAGCGCCTCGCCCAGGCCGAGATCGAGGAGCGTCGCCTCGCCCTCGTGCCCGACCGAGCGGCGCTCGAAGAGGTTCGAGGGCGTCAAGTCCCCATGCACCACCCCGCGCGCGTGCGCCTCGCTGAGCGGCTCGAGGATCCGCTCCAGCAGATCGAGCCGCCGCTCCACCGGGTGCTCGACCGGCGACGCGATCATGTCGCGCAGCGTCACCCCGTGGAGCAGCTCCATCACGAGGAACAGCGTGGTCCCGTCCCCGTCGAGGCCCGCCTCCACGAAGCGCGTGATGCCGGGGTGCGCGACCGTGCGCGTCACGTCCTCGACGAAGCGCTGCACCTCGTCGGGCCGCACGCCGGGCCGCGCCGGGATCAGCTTCACGGCCCACATCCGCCCGTCCCGACGGTCGGTCGCCACGTAGACGACGGCCGCGTGCCCCCGCCCGATCGGACGGATCAGCGAGTAGCGCTCGGCGACGACGCGGGCAGTCGACACGCGGCTGCAGAATACTCGACGCGCTCGGGCGAGTGCGCTCAACTCCGGCCCGGAGGAACGCCCGTGCATCGACTCACTCTCGCCCTCGCCGCGCTCGCTCTCGCCGCCTGCACCAGCCCGCTCGACCTCGGCGCGGAGTGCAGCGACAGCGACGACTGCATGGCGGGGATGAGCTGCTTCTACACCGACGCGACGATGATGACGTCCGTGTGCATGGCGGACTGCGACGACGCGACCGTCCGGATCTGCGAGGGCGGCGAGGTGTGCATCCCCGCCACGCTGATGGGGGTCCCGCGCGAGGAGGGCGTGTGCTTCCTCGGCGGCGCCACGGCGGTCGGCGGGTCGTGCGTCGACACCTTCGACTGCACGCGCGGCACGCTCTGCGTGAGCGTGGGCGACGCGCGCACCTGCTTCCGCGCGTGCAGCACCGACGATCCGTCCCGCTGCCTCTCGACCGAGACGTGCGAGCCGCTCGTGGGGATGGGCACGAACGGCTACTGCGCGCCGCCGGCCCCCTGACGTCTGCTCCTTCTTCCGCGCTGGATCTGCTCCGCGTCGTGGGGCAGAGTCGTCTCGCATCCAAGGGAGGGGAGCGATGGCCAAGAACGTGTACGAGCTCCGGGGATCGATGAGCAACATCGAGGCGGACACCGAGCTCGTCTTCCCGAACGTCCAGACGTGCGTCGCCCTGGTCCTCGTCTGCGGCGGACAGCTCGTCGGCGTGCACCTCACGCTCGGCGACCGGGAGCGGCTCTCGAAGGTCGCGCGGCTGGTCCTCGGTCGCTACGGCACGCCGAGCGACCTCTACGTGATCGGCCCGATCCTCGGCGGTGGCTACAACGTCTCGGGCCTCGCCAACTTCGGCGGCCGCCCGCACGTCTGCAACACGCCCGGCTTCATCGACGTCCGCGCTCTCTACAACGGCGGCCAGCCCACGTTCGAGACCCGTCCCGCCGGCGGCGGTGGCTGGACGGCGTTGCCCTCGTTCTAGTCCGGTCGCCCCAGCTCGGGTGAGCTCGCTCGATCGTCCTGCGCGCCGACGATCGCGGTTGCGGCCCCTCGGCTCAGTGTCTACTGTCTGCGTACAGCATACAGTTGAGACACGGCAGAGGGGGCTCGATGAGTGCATATCGCGAGCCCGGCGTGGTGCGGTCGATCGTGATCGACCTCGACGGCACCGTCCCGCTCTACCGCCAGATCGCCGATGGAGTGCGCGCTTTGATCGCGCGCGGCCAGCTCGGCGAGGGCGACGCGCTTCCGAGCGTTCGGAGGCTGGGCGAGATGCTGGGCGTGAACCTGAACACGGTCGCCAAGGCCTACCGCGTCCTCGCGGACGAGGAGGTCGTCGTGCTGCGCCACGGCGCGCCGGCCCGCGTGGCCACGCCGCCGCGGGGCGGTGGACGAGGGGCGATCGACGCCGAGGCGCGGCGCTCGCTCTACGACTGGGTGGGGCGCGCGCGCCTGAACGGTGCGACCGAGCGCGCGGTGCGCGCGGCGCTCGAGGAGGCGGTGAACCGCTTCTATCGGGAGGACGAAGGAGAAGAACGATGAGTGCGACGATGGTCACCCTGACGCTGGTGCTGACGCTCCTCACGACGGCCGTGCTCGTCGAGTGGATCGGACGCGCGCGGCAGCCCGGGCGGCTGTTCTTCGTGCGGCTCGGGCGCGACCGCACGGCGGCCGACGAGGCGCGCGCGCGGCGGCTGCGGATCGCGAACGCGGTGACCACCGCGCTCGGGATCGCGAGCGTCCTCTTCCTCGGCGAGACCGCCGCGATCCTCGCCGTCACCGTGTGCCCCCTCGTCTCGACGGGGTGGCTCACCCTGGAGATGATCGGCGCGGCGCGCTCCGTGCGGCCGGAGGCGGTCCCGAGCCGCTACGCGGTCTCCCTCGAGGAGCCGCCGCGGCTGCGCGACTACGTCTCCCCCCCCCTCCAGCTCGCGCACGTGCTCCTCGTGCTCGTCGCGAGCGCGGTCTTCGCGTGGGTCGTGAGCCAGCTCCCGGATCGCATCCCGGCGCACTACGACCTCGCGGGCAACGTCGATCGCTACGCGAGCCCCCACGAGCTGTGGGCGCTGGGCGGGATCGCCGTCTTCGATCTCCTGCTGATGTGGGCGATCGTGTGGGCGGTGGCCCGCGAGCGCTGGGCCCTGCCGGAGCGCGACGCGGAGCGCTACGCGGCGCTCCAGCTCGAGCGCCGGCGGCTCATCGTCCGCTCCATCGAGTGGGTCATGCTGCTCGTGAACCTCGCGATGGTGCTCGTCTGGCTGGCCACGCCGATCGCGGCGTTCCCCGGCTGGGAGGGGCTCCTCGGCCCCGCGGTGCTCGCCACCGTGGTGCTCTCCACCGTGGGCGCGATCGCGCCCTTGATCGTGCTCGTCCCTCGCATGACGGAGGTGCAGGACCAGCTCGTCGCGATCGCCGGCACCGACGTGCTCGGCACGCGCAGCGCGGGCTGGAAGTGGGGCGGTCTCTTCTACTACGCGCCCGAGGATCCGGCGCTCTTCGTCCCGAAGAAGCTCGGCATCGGCCAGACCCTCAACATGGCCCGGCCGTCCGCCTGGATCTTCCTCGTCCTCGTCGTCGTCCTCCCGCTCGCGATCACCTTCGGCGCGATCGCCCTCGCGGGCTGAGGGACGGTGCGCCCCTTCGCGTCGGCGGAGGGGCGCAACTCCACTTGCGGTCGTCCGAGCTCACAGGCGGCCGCGCAGCGCGTACGCGCCGATCGCGACGACCTCGCGGAGCGCGCCGGTGACGCGCGCGCGCGCCGGCCCGATCGAGCCCGCCCCGACGGCGTCCGCGAAGTGCCGCCGGAACACGCGCTCGGCGCGGAACACGTGATAGGCGTCGGTGACCACGAGCACGCGGGCGCCCTCGAGCAGCGCGGCGGCCTCGCGCGCGTTCTCCTCGGTGCTCGTCGAGCGCTCCTCGAGGAGCACCACCTCGGGCGGGATCCCGAGCGCCTCGATCACGCGGGCCGCGGCGCGAGCCTCGCTGATCGGCGCGCGGCCGAGCCCGCCGGTCAGGATCACTCGGGGGGCCCGCCCCTCGTGCCAGAGCGCGGCCGCGCGGCGCGCGCGCCGCGCGAGCGACGCGCGCGGGCGGCCGTCCTCGTACACGCGGCACCCGAGCACCACGATCGCGTCGTACGCCGCGGCGGGCAGCGCGCGCCGGCCGTGCCGATCCAACAGCACCGCCGCGCCGAGGTAGCCGAGCGAGAGCGCGCCGAGCGCGAGGAGCACGCCTACTCCAGCTCGCCGAGCGCGTCGTCGGGGTCGAGGCCCGCGAGGATCCGCGCGCGCGCGACCTTCGCGTCCCAGTCGATGGTTCGCTCGAGCACGATTCGTTGCGCCTGCGGCGATCCGGCCCCGTGCATGCACTCGATCCGGAAGGGGACCGAGCCCGCGCCGTAGGCCATCGACTCGAGGAGGCGCAGCGCCTTGGCGCGCGCCTCCGACCCGTAGATCGGCGCGAGCGCCTCCCCGAGCGCGTCGTGCTCGCGGTCCGCGAGCGAGGGGAGGGTGGCCATCGCGCCGCCCGCGAGATCCTCCGCGAGCCGCACGACCTCGTAGGGGATCCGCGTGACGTTGTGCTTGCAGACGTTCGCGAGCACCGGGTCGACGCGCCAGATCCCGCTCGCGTCGCGGGTGCTCTTCTCGCTCGCCGCGAGCCCCACGCCGTGCACGGTCTCGGTGAGGTGCGCCATCTCGACGAGCTTGTCGCGCACGTGGCTCGCGCGGCGCACGCCGTGCTCGCGCGTCACGAGATCCGCGGCGCCGATCAGCACGTCGAGGTTGCCGGGCTTGCAGCCGCCGTAGCTCGCGCGGTGGAAGCCCGCGAACGCGTCGACGAGCAGCGCGCACGCGTCGAGGTCTCCGTCGAGGAACACGCGCTCGCTCGGCACGAACACGTCTTCGAACAAGACGACGCACTCCTGCCCGCCGAAGCGCGCGTTGCCCGCGTCGGGCCCGCCGCGCCGATCGTCGGAGGGCTGACGGCCGAGCACCATGCGCACGCCGGGCGCGTCGACGGGGAGCGCGCACGCGATCGCGAAGTCCTCCTCGCCCTCGCGCAGCGCCTGGCCCGGCATCACGAGGATCTGGTGGCTGTTCGCCGCGCCCGTCTGGTGGACCTTCGCGCCGCGGATCACGACGCCGTCG
>JAYRVK010000564.1:0-4796 GCA_041918555.1 Sandaracinaceae bacterium | reverse complement strand
GTCGGCGAGATCGCCCCGAGCGCGTGGAAGCGGTAGTAGAACGTCCGCGCCGGCGCGAGGCCGCGCGCGTCGACCTTCACGGTGAAGTCGCGGCGCGCGTCGGTCGTCGCGACGCCCGCCGCCGCGAGGCGCTCGAAGCGAGGGTCCGACGCGACCTCCCAGCGCACCTCGAGCGCCTCGGGCGGCGCGTGCCCCGGCCCGCCGGTCGTCACGCGGGTCCAGAGGATCACTCCATCGGGGAGCGGATCGCCGCTCGCCACGCCGTGCTCGAAGGGTGCGAACGAGCGCGGCCGCGGGGCGCGCGGCGAGGCGAGGCCGCCGTCCTCATCGGGGACGATCCCCGCGCCCTCGCACGCGCCGAGCAGCCCGACCGCGGCCGCCCCGCGCATCCACGCGCGCCGCGTCCAGGCTCCGCCGTCGCCCCTCGCCATCCCCTCCGATCTACCAGGCCCGGCGCCCATGCACGACGACTTCACGAGAGCGGCGCGGATCGGATGCCGCGCCGACACGCGCGGGGTGCACGAAGCCGCCGCCCGCGCGTGCGCCGCTCGTACGGGTTCTCGAAGACCTGGGTGACCGACACGCGCGCGACGAACCCGGTTACGCGCGTGCCCTGGATCGGGAAGCCGCCGAGCTCGCCGAGGTTCGGCTCCTCGCCGAGGCGCAACGTTCCTTCCGTGAGACGACCGGTGTCCTCGATGGGCGCCGCGGTCCCGTTGTGGCCCGCGCTCCCGCCCCACATGTGTCGAAGAGAAAGGTCGCCCGTCGCGGCGTGGCGGCAGAGCACCTCGTTGCCGATCGTCTGGAACGAGCGGCCGTCGACGACCGTCGGGCGCGACCCCTCGTAGGCCCAGCCCACGGCGACGCCGCCGGTGTCGGCGCGATCGAGCTCGCCCCGAGGGGCTCGCGGAGCCTCGGAGGCGCCTCCTTCAGCGCTCCGGCAAAGGCTCGACGCAGATGAGGCGAGCCGTCAGGCGATCGGAGACGATGAAGAAGTCGCCGTCTGGAGAGGCCGCGATGATGTTCGCGTCGGTGGACACCAGGACGAGCCCGCCCGCGATCACGCTGACCGCCCCGTCCGGCGTGACCCGCAAGAGCTCGCCCGGGTCCCACCGCGCCGCCACCATGTCTCCGCCGAGAGCTCCGCCCTCTGGGGCGATCGCGATGGCGTGAATGCCCGGCATGCCGGAAGCGAGCGGCGGTCCGGCGGTCCCGTCCGGTCCGATCCGGCGGATCGAGCCGTCGCCCATGAACGAGCCGGATTGCGCGAGGGCCGCGATCAGACCTCCGCCGAAGCGGCCGCCGAGGTCGGCGAGCGCCGTGACGCAGCCGGCGACCTCCGAGAAGGCCGAGCCGATTCCGTCCGGCGCGAACACGCCCCAGTCGACGAGATCTCCGTCCGTGCTGCCCGAGACGAACAGGCCCGGGGGTAGTCGCCGCCGGGCGAGAAGGCGAGACAGAAGGGGTCGTCTAGCCCAGGCCCTGGAGCCTGCGTGAAGAGCTCAACCGAGCCGTCCGCGGAGACGGAGAACACCGTGCCCGTCTGGTCGAGGGTGGAGCCCTGCTCCGCCACGAAGAGGCGCGGCTCCCCCATCTCCCCCGTCGAATCGTAGACGAGCGCGGTCAGCATGTTCGGGTCCACGGGCCAGTCCGACCGGTCGACGAAGGTGGTGAGCTCGCCGCTCCGGAGGTCGAGCCGATGGATGGACTCGAGCGACATGTCGCTGACGTACAGCGACGGGCCGAAGTCGCCGCCGGCGAAGGTCAGCGCGACCGCGTCGGCCAGCCCATCGCCCGCGTCCGCGACGACCACCGCGCGGTAGCCCGGCGCGACGGTCCAGCCCTCGGGGACCTCGTCGAACGCGCCGCAGTGAAAGGAACGGCAGGCCGGGTCGGTCGCACAGTCGGCGTCGGCGCAGTCGATGTCCCCGTCGCCATCCTCGTCCGTGCCTCCGGTGCAGACCTCGGCCTCGTGCGCGCTGCACGTCGGTTCGTCCGCGCAGTCGCCGTCCGCGCAGTCGACCTCGCCGTCTCCATCGTCGTCCCCGCGGTTGTCGCACACCTCGGTGCCCCCGCATCCCGGCGAGCTCAGGCTGAGGGCCACGAGCAACGACGTCCATCTGCCACGCGCCATGCGCGCTACTCTGAGTTCGGCATCGAAGACGCGGACGCGGACGGATCGGGCCGCGTTGAGGCACACTGAGCGCCGTGCACCCAAGGACGCTCGCCGCGATCACGCTCGCAGCCACCCTCTGCGCCTGCGCCGGCGCCGACGAGCCCGCGGAGGAGCCGATCGCGCCCGAGCCCGAGCCCGTCGCGGAGCCGGCCCCGCCGCCTCCCGCGCCCGCGCCGGAGGACGATCGCGCGCGCGCAATTCGACTTGCGGAGGAGTTCGTGCGCGCGCAGGGCTACGCCGACGCGCCGCCGAGCGTCCCCGAGAGCGAGATCGTTCACGAGGGCATCGAGGGCACGATCGCCGACCGCCGCAACACGCTCGACCCCCACGCGGTGTCGGCGAGCGGCCAGGGCGAGGAGTGGATGGTCTTCTTCCGCTACGTCGATCCGCGCTACGAAGACCGCGGCAGGGCGCTGCGCCTCCAGGCGGGGCGCCCGCCCTCGTTCGTCCACCAGGACGTGATCCTGTCCGCGATCGACTGACGGCCCCTTCCGGAGGTATCAGAGAACGATGTCGATGAGCTCAAAGGAGATGGTCGAGCTGTGCACGAAGCACAGCCTCTTCTCGTGGTCGGCGACCGGCAAGGTCGACCCGCTGCCCATCGCGCGGGCGGAGGGCGTCTACCTCTGGTCGCCCGAGGGCCAGCGCTGGATCGACTGGAACAGCCAGCTGATGAGCGTGAACATCGGCCACGGCCACCCCAAGGTGATCGCGGCGATCAAGGCGCAGGCCGACACGCTCTTGTTCTCGTACCCGGGCACCGCGACGGAGATCCGCGCGAGGCTGTCGAAGCGGCTCGCCGAGCTCGTCCCCGGCGACCTCAACACGTTCTTCTTCACGCTCGGCGGGGCCGAGGCGAACGAGAACGCGATGAAGGCCGCGCGCCTCTTCACGGGGCGCCACAAGATCATGACGCGCTACCGCAGCTATCACGGCGCGACCCACGGCGCGATGATGCTCACCGGCGATCCGCGGCGCTGGCCCAACGAGCCCGGGATGCCCGGCGTCGTGCGCGTGATGGATCCGACGCCCTACGACTACTCGTTCGGGAAGACCCCGGGCGAGATCGTCGAGAACAACCTCGCCTACGTCGAGGAGGTCATCCGCGCCGAGGGCCCGCACACCATCGCGGCGATGTTCATCGAGACGGTGACCGGGACCAACGGGATCCTCGCGCCGCCGCCGGGCTATCTGGAGGGGCTCCAGCGCATCCTGCACCAGCACGGGATCTTGCTCGTCTGCGACGAGGTGATGTGCGGCTGGGGGCGCACCGGCAAGCGCTTCGCGTTCGAGCACTCCACCATCGTCCCGGACATCTGCACGATGGCGAAGGGCCTGACGAGCTCGTACCTGCCCCTCGGGGTGATGGCGCTCAGCGATCGCATCGCCGCGCACTTCCGCGACCAGGTGTTCTGGGGCGGCCTGACCTACAACGCGCACCCCATGTGCCTCGCCGCAGCGCTCGCCGCGGTCGACGTGCTCGAGGAAGAGAAGTTGACGGAGAACTCGGCCCGGATGGGCGAGGTGATGCGCGGCCACATGGCGCGGATGGCGCAGAAGCACCGCTCCGTGCGCGAGCACCGGAACATCGGCCTCTTCGGGATCATCGAGCTGAACAAGAATTCCAAGGGGGAGCGCCTCGTCCCGTTCGGCGGGTCGAGCCCGGTGATGGGCCAGATCGGGAAGTTCTTCCGCGACAACGGCCTCTTCACCGTGCTCCAGCTCGGCGGGATCATGTGCAACCCGCCGCTCTGCATCACGGAGGCGCAGATCGCCGAGGCCTTCGAGATCATCGACCGGGCGCTCGAGATCAGCGACGCCGCGTTCGAGGGGTGAGGAGGCGGATCGGGCGGAGCGCCCCGCTCAGGGCGTAGGCGCGGGCGCGGCGGCGGCGAGGCAGTCGGCGAGGCGCTCCTGATCGATCGCGCCCTCGTCGTCGCGCGCCTGCGCGTAGCAGACCTCTACGTACGCGGTCGCGTTCTGCGGCGGGCGCGTGGTCGACGGAGCCTCGTCGCTCGGCGGTGCCGCCGTCGCGACGCGGCGCGGGTCGCCGGGGTCCACCGCCACGAACGTGGTGTACGGCGTGAGCACGCGGTGCTCGACGGCGAGGCCCGTGACCTCGCGCTCGAGGGACGCGCTCGGCTGGAGCGCCATCGCCGTGAGCGAGTCCTCGATCCGCGTGCGCGCCCAGACGCTCGCGAGCTCGGGCCGCGCGGGGCCCGACGCGGGGAGCGTGACCTCGAGCACCTGTTCGAACGGCTGACCCGCGATGCGGCCGCGCACGATCACGCGGCCGTCGCCGCCCGCGTCGTAGCGCCCGTGCACGACCACCGGCCGATCCGCGTACACGTCGGGGAGGCGCCGCGGGTAGACCTCCGCGACGTCGAGCCCTTCGAACGCGAGGCTCAGGTCGGTGAGGTAGGGCCGCGCGATGCGCGCGTGGAACGCCTCGGCGACCGCCGCGGGCGGCGCGCCGAGCGAGGGGATCTCCAGCTCGCCGCGGCCGAGCTCGACGAGGCGCGTGAGGAGGTACTGGTTCACCGCGGTGCCGACGCCGAGGGCGAAGAGGCGCGCGTCGCCGATCGCGCCGCGCACCTCGCCGAGCACGTCGCGCTCGTCG
>JAYRVK010000563.1:0-3345 GCA_041918555.1 Sandaracinaceae bacterium | reverse complement strand
TTCGGCGCCATGAAGGACAAGGCGTGGCGCGAGATGCTCGCGCTCCTGCGTCCGTGTGTACAGCACGTCGTCTTGACGGCGGCGCCGCTCGCCCGGGCCGAGGATCCCGCGCGCCTCGCCGCGCCGGGCGACCGCGTGGAGCCGGACGTGATCGACGCGGTGCGCGCGGCGCGCGAGCTCGCGCTGCCCGACGGCCTCGTGGTGGTCGCCGGCAGCGTGTTCGTGGTCGCCGCGGCGCGCGCGTTCGTCCTCGGGATCGAGGGCGACCCACCGATCGCCCTGTGACGCGTTCGAATTGGCGCACGGGCCGAGGAGGCGACACCATCTCCCGACGATGCGTCGTGCCGCCGTCCGCACCGCGTCCCTCGCGGCCGTCGTCCTCCTCGCGCTCGCCGGGGCGGGCGAGGCGCAGCCCGGGAGGACGCGCCGCGTCGTGATCGGCGCGAGCGGGGACGTGCTGTTCCACACTCGCGTCGTCGACGCGGCGCGCGCGAACGGCGGCTTCGATCACCTCTTCGCGTCGCTCCGCCCGGTGATCTCGGAGGGCGAGATCGCCTTCGCGAACCTCGAGACGCCGCTCTCGACCGAGCACGCGCCGATGCGCGGCGATCCTCCCCGCCTCGGCGCCCCGCCGGAGGCCGCCGCCGCGATGCAGCGCGCGGGCCTCGACGTGCTCAGCCTCGCGAACAACCACGTGTGGGATCAGCGCGTGGAGGGTCTCGTCGAGACGATCGCCGCCCTCGACGGAGCGCAGATCGCGCACGTGGGCGTCGCGCCCGACGAGGACGACGCGCCGGGTCCGCTCGTCGTCGAGCGCGCGGGCGTTCGCGTCGCCTTCGTCGCCTTCACGGTCGACATCCAGGGTCATCCCGGCACCCGTCGGCCCGCGGTGCGGGTCGCGACGTGGGACGATCGGCGCGCGCGCGCGGCCCTCGGGCGCGCCCGCGAGCGCGCCGACTTCGTGGTCGCGTCGATGCACTGGGGGCTCGGCTATCGCCACGACGATCGCAGCGAGCAGCGCGCGCAGGCGGCGTTCCTCGTTCGCCACGGTGCGGACCTCCTGCTGGGCCATGGCCCGCACGTGCTGCAGCGCGTCGAGCGGCTCGCGTCCCCGCGCGGCGAGGCGCTCGTCGTGTACAGCCTCGGCAACCTCGTCTCGAACCAGGGCTACGTGTACCGGCGCGGAGTGCGCGAGCGCGGCGTCGAGGTGCCGCTGCGCGAGCCCGCTACGCGCGACGGAGTGTGGCTTCGCGTCGCGATCGAGCGCGACCACACCGGGCGAACGAGCATCGGCGGCGTCGAGGCGGTCCCGCTCTGGACCCACAACAACTGGTGGGAGCAGGAGCGGCGCCGCGCGAGCGCGCCCGACATCCGCGTGCTCCCGCACCACGAGGTCCTCGACGCGGAGCTCCGCGGCGAGCGGCGTGCGGCGATCGAAGCGGTGCTCGGGGGCGCGGTGAACCTGCTGTAGAGTCCGGCCCGATGAGCGCCACGAAGGACTCGGTCTTCCTCAAGGCCTGCCGCCGCGAGCCCACGCCGTACACGCCCGTGTGGCTGATGCGCCAGGCCGGTCGCTACCAGTCCGAGTACCAGGCGATCCGCGACAAGGTGAGCTTCCTCGACCTCTGCAAGACGCCCGACCTCGCGTGCGAGGTCACCGAGCACGCCGTCGATCAGCTCGGGGTCGACGCCGCGATCCTCTTCGCCGACATCCTCCTGATCCTCGAGCCGCTCGGCGTGGGCTTCCACTTCGATGCGGGCCACGGCCCGGTGATCGAGGCCCCGATCCGCACGAGCGCCGCGATCGACGCGGTCGCCGAGTCGATCGACGCGGCGGGCTCGCTCGACTACGTCATGCAGGCGATCCGTCTGATCAGAGCCGAGCTCGAGCCGCGCGGGATCCCGCTGATCGGCTTCGCCGGCGCGCCCTTCACGCTCGCCTCGTACGCGATCGAGGGGGGGGGCTCGCGCGACTACCGCTTCGTGAAGACGATGATGTACGGCGACGAGGGCGCGTGGCACGCGCTCATGGCGAAGATCTCGGGCGCGGTCGCGGACTACCTCGTCGCGCAGATCGACGCCGGAGTCCACGCGGTGCAGCTCTTCGACTCGTGGGTCGGCGCGCTCAGCCCCGCGGACTATCGCCGCTACGTGATGCCGCACGTCGCGCCGATCTTCGAGCGCCTCCGCGGCCGCGGCGTGCCCGCGATCCACTTCGGGCAGGGCAACCCCGAGCTCCTGCCGCTGATCCGTGAGACCGGCGGCGACGTGATCAGCGTCGACTGGCGCATCGGGCTCGACGAGGCGTGGTCGCGCGTGGGCCACGACGTCGCGATCCAGGGGAACATGGACCCCGTCGCGGTGCTCGCGCCGCGCGAGGCGATGTTCGCGCGTGCGCAGGCGGTGCTCGACGAGGCGCGCGGGCGGCCGGGCCACGTGTTCAACCTCGGCCACGGCCTGCTCCGCTGGTCGGAGGTCCCGCAGGTCCAGGCGCTCGTCGACTTCGTGCACGAGCGCTCGAGCCGCTGACCTTCTCCGATGCGTCAGGGGGATCCGTCGGGCTGCGTCGCGTCCTCGCGCGGCGGAGGGCTGCTGCAGCCGAAGCCCGCGTCGAGGAGCACGAGGGCGAGGGTGACGAGCGCGAGGGCCAGCTTGGACATGACGGAGAGCCTACCGCGGGAGCGGCGCGTCGGGGACGTACGCGGTGCGCACGCGCTCTCCGCGCGGCGGGAGGTACGCGCGCCGCGACTCGACGAAGTCGAGCAGCGTCGAGGACGGAGCCCGCGTGCGCGTCAGGCCCGCGCGCAGGAGCGAAGGGTCCCGCGACACCGCGCGCGCGAACGCGCCGACGAAGTCCGGGGCGCGCGCGACGCTCCTCCGATGATCGACGGTGAGCGCGAAGATCCAGAGCTCGGGGGCGCGCCGGCTCTCCGCGTCGAGCCGCTCCTCCACGAGCTCGCCCGACCACAGCGGCACGATCGCCGCGGGCAGCCGGCCGCGGCCCGCGGGGCTCACCTCGCCGTCGCACGCCGACGCGAGCGCCTCGGCGAGCGCGACGTGCTCCTCGTCGATGGCGAGGATCCGGCGCGGCGACGGCATGAGCCGCTCGAGCACGGCGCCCGCGTCGCCGATGGCGGTGGCGAGCCAGTCCTCGTCGATCGCGAGCGAGGCGTACCGTCCGCCGAGCGGCCCGTCCGCGTCGAGGAGCAGCGCCCCGTGCTCGACGAAGTAGAAGTCGCGCGCGTCCCGCATCGGGGGGCTCGAGCGCGCGCGATCGATGGCGAGCTCGAGCTTGTGTCGAAGCGGGCGGGCTCCATGGAGCTCGCGCGTCGCGCGCTCGGCGGT
>JAYRVK010000562.1:0-14060 GCA_041918555.1 Sandaracinaceae bacterium | reverse complement strand
GAGCAACGCCGGGGGCAAGACGGCGTGCAGCACCGGCAGGACGTTCTCGGGGATCGCGAGCGTGTCACGCACCAGGTGGTCGTGCGGCGTCTTGCCCTTCTCGCTCCCTGCCATCGCCGCCGACCCTGACGCGGCCGGCGCGAGGACGCCAGCCGTCCTGACCCGCGCTCGGGCCGCGTCACAGCGCAGGGGCCGCGTGATCTACTGGCCCGGCCGCGGCGACGGCGTCTTCGGCGTCGGCTCGCGCGAGTGCCCGCGCGGCGAGGGCGCGGATCGCTACATCGAGATGGAGAGCCCGCCGGCGGAGCTCAGCCCCGAGCTCGACGGCGTGTACCTGAGCGACGTCGACATGGACGGCACCGACGACGTGGTGCAGGTCCGCTTCCGCGAGGTCGACGTGTGGTTCAACCGCGCGGGGCAGGGCTGGACGGCGCGCACGACCGCGCGCGACACGCCGGTTGCGCCGGCCTTCGCGCCGCGCGTGCGCTTCGCCGACCTCGACGGGAGCGCGACGACGGACATCGTGTGGGCGAACGCGGGCAACTACGAGTACCTCGACCCGACGGGCGGCCAGCGCCCGCGCCTGTTGATCGGCGTGCACAACGGGCTCGGGGCGCAGACGAGCATCGAGTACGGCTCGAGCGCAGAGGACTACGTGCGCGACCTCGCCGCGTCGGGTGCGGAGACCTTCGACTGGAGCCCGGCTCCGTCCGGTCCCGACACGCTGCTCTGCGAGCTCAGCGGCCAGAGCGGGAGCGCGCCGTGCACCGGGACCGACCCCGCACAGTGGCTGCTGCGCAGCGCGGGCAGCCCGGTCGTGAGCACCGTCGTGCGCGCGGTGAGCACCACCGACAATTTCGCCGCGCTCGGCCTGAGCTCGCAGGTCTCGGAGAGCCGGTTCAGCTACCACGACGGCTACTACGAGGGCATCGAGCAGGAGTTCCGCGGCTTCGGCGCGGCGGACGCGACCACCGTCGGCGACTGGAACAACCCCACGGTCCACTCGCGCACGTGGTTCCACCAGGGCCGCCGCCCGAGCGAGCTCGAGGGCGACCGCCTCGCCGACAACCCGAACGAAGCGCTCAAGGGCCGCGAGTACCTGACGGAGGTCCTCGACGATTCGGGCGCGTACCTGAGCACGTCCTTCGCGACGATGACGAACCGCCGGCTCGCGACGGGCCTGGACGGCCGGGCGATCCACTTCGCGTACGTCTACGAGACGAACGAGCTGCGCTACGACACGAGCCCGTTCGTGGCGGGGAGCTCGACGCTCGAGCTGGACCTCGTGCTGAACGAGGCTGTGAATCCGTCGACGGGCGCGCCGGGAACCGCGAGCGTGGGGAGCACGCGGACGCTCGCGGTGCGCGGGGATGCCGCGTATGCGTCGCGGATCCGCACGCGCTGGCTCACCGTGCTCAACGTCGGCTTCGAGCGCCTGCGACGCGAGGACGGCAGGCGCGGCGTGCTCAACGGCAACGCGATCGACGACTACATCGACTCGATCACGTACACGAACGTCGCGAACGACGACGGGCAGTGGCTCTGGTACGCGCACCGCACCGAGGTGCAGGACGACCCCAGCCACCCGCTGGACAACGAGATCTACCGGCGCACGTGGCGCTACGTCGAGCCCGACCGCAGCAGGATGATCGCACCCAGGGTCTCCCAAAGGGGCGTGACAATGTGAGTTGCGTGCTCCCGATGGCGGCTCGAGAGGGTAGCTCCTGCGCGGCTCCGTGGAACCTCGGCAGCGCGGTCCGCGGCCCGCGAGAGCGGATTCCTGCACTCTCGCGCAGACGACGGACGCACCGCGGCCCGAGGACCCTCGGGTCCCCGGGCGCGTTTCAGAGCAAGGCGTCTTGCGGTACTACGAAGGCGCCGGCGCGACGCGGACGTGATGGCGCACGCGCATCAGGTAGGTCCCGTAGGGGAACACGACGTCGAGCTCGCCCGCTCGATAGCGGCGCCAGCAGGCGCGGTAGTCCTCGAGGAACGCGACGAGCTGCTCGGCGGCCTCGACGCGCTCGGCGACGCGGCCGGGTCCGGTGGCGAAGTGGGGATGGATCACACCGAACGTCTCCCAGGTCTTGGCCCGCTGGAACGGGCGGACGTTCCTCGCGGCGACGGGGCCCAGGACCTTGCCGTAGCGGGCGCGGATGTCGGCGTGGGCCGCGGCCACCTGGCGCTCGACCTCGGCGGCGATGCGGCGGCGGGCCTCGTCCTCGCCGAGCTCGGCGAGGAGCTGCGCGGGCAGCGTGACCTGGAGCGAGGCGTTTGCATCCCAGGCGCTCGCGTCGAAGAAGAAGGTCGGCCGCGCGCCGCGGAGCACGCGGCGGCCGAGCTCCTGGAGCTGGATCGAGAGCCCGGGCCAGTCCTCGGGTCGCCAGCACAGCCCCGCCGCGACGGGGTTCACGATGGCGTATGCGATCTCGAAGACCATCGCGTCGGTCGTCTTCAGCTCCACGATGTTCAGGTCGCCCGGCTCCCACACGATGCCCCGCCGGGCTCTGCGTAGGACGTTCACGCCCTTGGCGAGAAACGAGTTGAAGTCGCGGAAGAAGTCGCTGATGCGCTGGTCCTCGACGGACACGACGAGGTGGAAGTGCGACGAGAGCACGGTCGCGGCGTGGATCTCGACGTCGAAGAGCGGGGCCAGCACCGCGAGCAGGAACAGCACGAGGTTCGTGAGCGCGTCGTCGGGCCGCAAGAGGAAGCGCCGGTCGTGCACGCGCCGGCACACCGCGAAGGTGGTCCTCGGCATCGGGATCTGGCGCGGGTAGGTCACGCCGAGCGGTCCACCACGGCGCGTGCCGGATGGGCGGCTCAACGATCCCGCGCACTTGGCCGCGCGGATCGGCGAAGCGGCGAACCGAGCGGCGGCGATCGCCGCCCGTCGACGGAGCGCGCGGAGCGGACGTCGCGGAGAGGGATGCTCGCGGACGCGGTGCTCGAGGGCGCGGGCAGTCCACGACATGAGGCCCCGACGACGAGGACGACCACCGTCCCGCCGGCGCGCGCCGCTCGTCGCTCGAAGGAAGCGGCTCGCGCGGACGACCCGGCGCCGGAGGGCGGGCGACGCGCGATCACCCCGAGAATTCCGGCTCCCGCGAGAGCCACCTACCGGATTTGAACCGGTGACCTACGGTTTACGAAACCGTGCCTCGACGAAGCAATTCCGGGCACTTATGCCCCCTCCGACCCTGTCGTGACCCTCGCCATCGCGGTCCTACGCGCCGCTGCCGAGAACGATCCGAAGGCGATCTCGCTCGCGATCCAGTTGGCGGAGGCTGCCCTGATCGCGCGGACACGAGCGAGCTCCGACACCGACTCGAGTCAGCGTGGTTCGGGCGGCGCCGCAGGCTGAGCCGGCGGACTCATTCCGTCTCTGCGAGGTCGGCCATTGGCGCCATCCCGCGCACAGAGGAGTTGCGACGGTATGGGCCCCCGCCCAGACGGTCGACGCGAGTCCGTTCGAGGGCGTGGTCCACGTCTCGCTCATCGACTCCGGTGACGCGCTCGTCACACCGCGGTCGGCTGGCGCGCCGGGCGCTTCTTTGGTGGGTCCGAGCGGCGCGGAGCGCCCGAGGTGTGCCCAGAGCCGCGAACGAATGGGGTCTCGCGGGGGCGTCCATCGGCGCCCGAGCGCACGGGGAGGCCCGCAGTGACGGGGGTTCGTGGCCAGCGGCGACCCGACGGCGCCGACGGTTCGTCGGGCGGGGCGCGATCGCCCCTCGAGCGCCCGAGCGCCCTCCGGGGGACGGACTCTCCTGCCGACGTGCAGCGGTACCTCGCCGCGCTCGTGGCGACGCGCGTCTTCCACGAGGAGCCCGCGGCGCTCGTCCGCGAGGTCACGCTCGAGCAAGGGGCGGACGCGGCCGAGGAGCTCCAGGAGGCCTCGCTGCACCGGGACCCGGGCGTCTTCCGGGGGAAGGGCGCGAAGCCGGCGCGCCTCAACCGCCAGCTCCGGCGCGCACGCGGGCGCAAGAAGCGGATCGCGAAAGTGGTCGAGGCGGTGATCGCGAAGGCGCGCGCCGAGGGCGACCCCCACTGGAAGCCCGAGGCGTTCCCCACGCTCGATTGGTCGATCCAGCGCGAGGTGTGGGCGCTGATGCGCGACCCGACGGGGCGCAAGGCGCGGATCTTCGCCGCCGCGCTCCCGCCCGCGCAGGCCGACGAGCTCATCACCGAGGCGGTGATGATCGCCCGCGCGGCGCCCCAGATCGACCCGTACGCGTCGCCGCGGTGGCGCGAGCTCGTGGCGGCGGCATGGGCGTCGTGGCGGCTGAGTCGCCCCGTAAAGGCGCGCAGTAAGACGGTGGACGACGAGCACACGCGGCTCGGCGACTACGTGCTCGGCAACGTCCCGCCCGATCCGGCGGGGCTCCGCCCGCCGGTGAAGCGCGAGAACCCCTGGGCCGGCGGGCGCGTCGTTGACGGCTACGCCCGCCAGGCGTTTTGCTTGCTCATCCGTGACCTCCGGACCGGGCAGCCGCTGAGCATGAGCAAGCTCTTCCAGGTCAACGGCTCGGGCGAGCTCGGCGCGGTGAAGTACCTCTCGGGCAAGCTCTACACGCGCTACCAGCCGCGCGCCGATCGGAGCCGGTACGTCGGCCCCGTCAAGCGCGGGCCCGACGGCCGCGTGCTCCTCGACAAGCACGGGCGCCCGCAGCGCTACGCGCTCGCGCAGCACTGGTACCACGCCTCGATGTGCGGCCGTCGCACGGCGGTCGCGGCGGACCGGGGCCAGCGCGCGGCGGGGAGCGTCCTTCGGACGCTCTGCCCGTGGCTCTTCAAGGACGAGCCGCCCCCGGGCGCGCTCCTGGAGGAGCTCTCCGCGCACGCGGCCGAGGTCGAAGGCGGTGGCGATCACGACGCCCCCCTCGCGTCGGCGGACGGGGCGTCCGCCACCGACGCCAGCTCGCGCGAAGCCCCGGACTGAGCGCGGCCCGCGATTCTCTCCAGCACTCCTGCCCGCGACTCGGCTCGCTGGCGGGGGTACGTCCGTCCGTCGCAAGCGCGCTCCCTCGAGCCGAAAGTGGCGCGCGATCGGGCCCCGAGGGACGCTTCGAGGGTCTCACGCGCCTCGCGAGGCCGCCCGGGCGTCGAACAGATCGCGGGGAGCGCGCGACGACGCCAAGCAATAGCCCACACGGCGCCTTCGACGCGACCGAACCACCGCAAGACGGATTGCGTATCGCCCTCATAGAATAGCCAACACGTCGCTTGCGCTCCCCGTCGCTCCGCTCCGGAAGAAGATCAAGCTCCCTGAACTCCCACACGCTTGAACACCGCCCCGAGCGGCAGGAGCACAACGGAGCGGCCTCCGGCGACTCGTTCCCGGTGCCGCTCCTGACTGGCAACCTCGGCTACGTGGTGGTGGCCGATCGCTTCTGGACCCCGCTGCTCAACTGCAGCGCTCTCGTCGCGCGGTGGTGGCAGCCGAGGGCGGGGGCAGTCGCGCTGACCCTTCGCCGCGTCGCGGGCTTCCTCGGCGTCCTCCCGCTTCTTTCGGCCTCGTCGTAGGCGCCGTGGCGGCGCTCGCGTCCGGCGCTCGATGACCACCCACGTGGCGAGGAGCCACAGCCAGGCGTCATCCGAGAACTGGGAGGTTGCGGATCGCGACGTCGAAGATCTTGGAGAGGCTCATTCGCGGGGTTCAAGTGCGCGTTCGCGTAGCCGCAAGACCGCGCCATCGATGCGACGCGCGACCCCGATGAGACCGTCGTCTCCGACGTGCTGGCCGGAGACGTGGACGCCGACGATCTCGAAGATGCCGTCGCGCTGGCGGTACACGGGCCCGCCGCTGTTTCCGGTGTACGTCACGATCGAATAGCGCACGTACATGTCGCGCGGCTGGCGAGGCGCCCGCCCGGTCGCTCGGTGAAGCAAGGCAGAGCAGCTGTCAGCGCCGCGGTCGCATCCTGTCATCCTGTCTCCCGGATACCCGGCGATAGAGAGCGGCTCATCGACGGAGACGTCCCGCGTCGTGAGAACAAAGCCTTCGTCCCAGGGGAAGAAGTCGCGCGCGTCGATGAACGCGTAGTCGCGCTCGAAGTCGTTGCAGAGCAGGGGAGCCCCGTCGCCGTAGCCGTCTGCCACGAGCACGCGCCTTCGCAGTCGCTCGCCGCCAAGGTCGGCGACGTAGCGCGGCGCGCGGACGTCGGGCTCCCCGCAGATGACGATGACGCGGTCGATGCGGTTGAGCGGATGCGAAGCGACGTTGTGCGCCGCGGTGATCAGGAGCCCGCCCCGGACCAGAGCGGCGGAGCCGAAATGGGGGTGTCGAGACAACGACCGCCACACCTCGAGTCGGCACACCCAGCGAAGCTCCGCCCCCGCGATCTGCATGCGATCTTGCACCCCGCGGTCCCTGACGAGGTCGGCGCGCAGAGTCTCGGAGAACAGGGGGATCTGCGAACCGCACGCCGAGTTCGCGCCGCATGCCGCGAGCACCAGGAGAGCTATCCGCCAGCTCGGTCTAGCTCCTAAGCCGGTAGATCCCGATGACGGGATAGGCGCGTCGATCTCGACGACCGCGCTCATGCGTCCGGCGGCCATCGCAGGACGGCCCCGGCGGACAGGGTCAGTTCGCCCGGCTCGGCCGCGGCGAGGGCGAGGAAGAGACGCGCGGGCGCGTCCGGGTGGAAGCTCCACTCGTAGCGGCCGGCGAGCCATCGCCCGTCGGCGAGCCGCACCTTGACCTCGGCGTTGGAGTGGACGGGGCGGCCGAGCAGGTAGTGGCGCAGGCCTCCGGCGTCGCGTCGCAGCTCGGGCGTGTCGAAGGGGCGGCGCTCGGCTCGAAGGGTCATCGTCGTCGGCATCGAGCTCGTCCCTCGCGTGGCAACCCGGAGCATGCCGCTCTCAGCTCGTCATCTCCAGCGCGGGCAGCCAGAGGTGGCGCACGCGGCGTCCGCGCAGCCTTCTTGAGGTTCTTGGTGACTGGGACGTCGGAGACGATCGGGCTCCCGGAGAGCGGTCGTGAGCTTGAGCTCCTCGGCGACCTCGACGAAGTGCGCGATCGCTACGACGCCCTCGTCGCGGCCCTGGCAGACTCGCTCGACAGGTGCGGTAGGCCGTTTCGGTTCGCGTGGTCGACTCCATCGCGCGCTGCAGCGCGGCTCGATCGCTCGCACCCCAGCTCGCGCCGCATGAAACCGCCCGACGAGGAAATAAAGATCGTCTCCCGCCACCGTGGGTTCCTCGCCCTGTCGTCGAGCGTACGCTACTCGGCGGCCGTGGAGGCCCCACCGAGCACGGCCCGCAGCCGCACCAGCAGCTCCACGTCGAGCGCCGCGTATGCCACCTGCTCCTCCGTGAGCGGCCGCTTCGTCCAGTCGCTCGTCTGGCAGCGCTTGTCGACCACGAGGTCGAGCTCGCGGCGCATCACGGAGAGCAGGCTGTGGCCGGCGCCGAGCGCGCCGTAGCGCTTGCGCGAGACGACGAGCGTGTCGAAGACGTTCTCGATGCCGATGCCGAGTTGGCCGAGGACCGACTGCTCGAACTGGGCGTTGTGGATCACCTTCTCGATCGTCGGCGACTCGAGGACGGCCTTGAGCGGCGCGAGGTCGCCGACGGTGAAGGGATCGACGAGATAGCTCGCGGCCGGCGTGCCCAGCTGGATCAAGCAAAGCTCGTGATCGGTGAGCGTGGTCTCGACGTCGAGCGCGACGAACGGCTCGCCCATCAGGCGCGACGAGACGTCGCCGAGCTCTTCGGGCGTGCGGACCCACGTGATGGGGATCGTGGGTCGCACGTAGGCGAGTCGCTCCGGCGCGGCCGGGAGCTCGGGGTCGAGGCCGAGCACGAGGCGGGCGCTCGCGAGGTCGACGAGCTTCTCGACCATGAGGTCGCGCGCGAGGTGATCGGGCAGGCACGGCTGAAACTTCGAGATGCGGCTCCGCGCGGTGTCGGGCGCGAACCGGAGCGCGTCCGCCCACTGCGGGCGATCGGTGTCGCGGAGAGCGCGGATCGCGGCGCGTACGGCGACGAGGCTCTTCCCCGCCTCTTTGGTGAACGTGAGCGAGGTGTTGCGGCCGATGACGCGGCCGCCGAGCTCGCGCTCGAGGAGCCTCGCGAGGAGAACGTTGGCCTTACCGCCCGCGAAGTTGTGCCACGTGACTTGCTCTCTTCCGTCGTCGACGAGGCCGTCGAGCGTGTCCGCGAGGAAGGCGTGCTCGGCGCGGGCGTGGACGAGCTGCTCCTTGGCGCGCGCGGACCAGCTCGCGTCTTCGCTCGAGTCGAGCAGGATCGCGCGCATGGTCTGGCAGAGCTCGTAGCTCAGGTGCTTCGCGCTCCCGGACCAGCGCGGCGCGCGGCCGTGCTCGGCGGGCTTCACGGTGCAGCGGCCGCGTCGCCACTCGATGTCGACCACCTGCCAGTTGCGACCGCCGAGCGTGAAGGTGCCGAGGTCGTCGGACTCCTCCAGCACCGCGAGGAAGGTCGCGTCGACGCTGCCGATCTCCTGCTTCGCGTACTGCACGGTGATGCGGCGCGGGGACTCGAAGACGGCGTAGAGCGCGCGGAAGTTCGCGCGGCCGTACTTCTTCTCCCCCTCGAGGCCGAGCCACAGGCGGCCCTCCTGCTCGGCGAGGATGTCCTCGTGCAGCATGTGCGCGAGGACCTCGTCGCGCGCCTCCGCCGTGAGGTCTTCGTACGACGTTGCGCCCTCGAGCCACGGCCAGAAGTCCTTGGGCGCGATGCCGCGGTGCTGGATCGCCAGCGACAAGATCTGATGCGCGAGGACATGGCTCGCGCGGCGCGATGGGCGGACCGCCTCGACGTACCCCTCGCGGTAGAGCCTCACGAGGGCCATCGCCTGGAGCAGCCGGTCCTGCCGCGTGCACAGGAACGTGCAGTTCGGACGGACGCCCTCGCGGCGGCCCGTCCGGCCCATGCGCTGGAGGAAGCTCGCGACGCTCCCGGGCGCGTCGATCTGGAGGACGTGGTCGAGATCGCCAACGTCGATGCCGAGCTCCATCGCGCTCGTCGACACGATCACGCAGTCCTGACCCTGGGCGAACGCGCGCTCCGCGTCGTGGCGCGCCGCGACGGACAGCGACCCGTGGATCACGTAGGTCAACACACCTTGCTCGTCGAGGCGCTGGCCCAGCTCCTCCGTCTCGCGCCGCGAGTCGGTGAACACAAGCCGCTTCTTCCCCGGGTGCAGCGCGCGAACGACCTTCGCGGCGTTGTCGAGCGAGGCGACGTAGTCGACGGTGATGTCCGGCGTCACGGTCGCACCGCCCGGGCTCACGACCCGCGACGCGCGCTCCGAGCTGCCCTGCACCCAGCGCAGGATCTCGCCCGGGTTGCCGACGGTCGCCGACAGGCCGATGCGCTGCACGTCGCGCCCGCTGTAGCGCGAGATGCGCTCGAGCAACGACGCGAGGTGCGCGCCGCGATCGTCGTCCGCGAACGCGTGGATCTCGTCGACGATCACGGCGCGCAGCCCGACGAACAGCTCGCGCGAGGGGATCTTCGCGCTCATCAGCATCGCCTCGATCGACTCGGGCGTGATGAGGAGGATGTCCGCCGGGTCGCGCAGGAAGTCCACGCGCGGGCCCTCGCCCACGTCGCCGTGCCACTTGAACGCGCGGCGCCCGAGCAGCCCGGCGTGGTACGCGACGCGGTCCTCCTGGTTGTTGAGGAGCGCGCGGATCGGCGAGAGGTAGACGACCGAGACCGGCCGCCAGTCCTCGTCGGTCATCCGCGAGAGCAGCGGGAAGAACGCGGCCTCGGTCTTCCCGCCCGCGGTCGGCGCGAGGACGACGCAGTTGTCGCCGTCGAGGACCGCGTCGATGGTCTCCGACTGCACCGGCCTCAGCGCGGGCCACCGCAGCGTGTTGACGATCTGGTACTGGAGCGCCCCCGTGAGGCGATCGAAGCCCTTCACCCGAGCCCCTCGTCGTCGGGCGCGCCGAGGTCGAGCGCGATGTCGTCGACCGAGCCCGCCAGGCCCGCTGCGGCGCGCTCCTCGACGGTGAGCTCGGCCGCGTCGAGCACGAGCTCGTGGTGCAGGCGCGGATCGAAGTCGGGGTGCTCGTCGACCTGATCGAGGAGCCCGACGAGCCGCTTGAGGTAGATGCGCGGCGCGACACCCACCTTGCCGCCGAGCTTTCCCGCCACGCCGCGCGCGAGATCCGCGAGCACGTCGTCGCCGACCTTCTCCGCGATGCGCGCCTCCGCGTCGGTCGGATAGAGCGCGCGCACGCGGCCGCCGACCTCGACGAGGCGCTCCTCCGAGAACGGCAGCAGCCGGATCTGACTCGCGCGCGCCGAGTCGAAGCGCGGATCCTTCGGGAAGTCGACGTGCAGGCGCTGCTCGAGCGCGGGCGCGCGGCGCACCCCCTGCGGGCCGTCGAAGAACTGCGGCGTGCCCGTGATCAGCACGTAGAGGCCGGGGTAGTTGCCCGCGAGGAGATCGTCGATGAGCTGTCGCAGCGCGTTGAGGCTCTTCTCGCGGCTGTCCGCGCGCACGCGCTGGATCGTCTCGACCTCGTCGAGCACGAGCACCAGCCCCTTGCGCCCCGTCTGCCGCAGCACTTCGAGCAGCCCGCGGAAGAACCCGCCCGCGCCGAAGTGATCGATCTCGCCCTTGAGCATCGCCGCGCGCTTCACCTCCGCGCCGACGTTCGGCTGCCCCATCAGCCACGCCACGAGCCCCTCCGCGATCGCGTGGTCGCCGGTGAGCCGCGCCGTGTGCGCCGCGCGCAGCGCCGCCGCGAACTGCGGCTGGGTCGCGCTGACGGTGGCGAGGCGCTTCTCGAGCAGATCCCCGACGGCTGCCGCGACCGCCGCCGGATCGCCGACGTCGACCGTCCCCGAGCCGAGCACCTCGTCCTCGAGCTGATAGAACCACTTGTCGATGAGCGAGCGGAACGCGCCGTCGCCCCACTCGCGGGTCTGGAGCGACTCGACCGCGCGCCGGTAGATCGTCTCCATCCGATGGAGCGGCGTCTCGGTCTCCGAGATCTGCACCAACGACGTCGCGAAGCCGCGCTCGCGCGCGCGGTGCTCGAGCCATCGCGAGAAAAACGTCTTGCCGGTCCCGTACTCGCCGCGGACCGCCTTGAACTTCCCGCGCCCCGCGCCCGCCGCGTCGAGCTCCTCGTCGATCGCCTTCTCGAAGCGCTCGAGCCCCACCGCGAAGAGCTCGAGCCCGCGCCGGGGCACCGCGCCGACGCGGAGCGCGTCGATGATCTCCCGACGCTTCAGCGGGCTCGCGCCGCTCACGTGCGCACCTCGAAGAGCTGCTCCAGCTTCTCCACGTCGAGCCGCACCTGCTTGCCCGCGGGATCGAACCACAGCACCTGGTAGCCGTCGACGTTGAGCACGCCCTGGAGCTTCGAGACGAGGCCGGGGACGCGGTAGACGAGCTCGCCCATCGCGGCCGCGAACGCCTCGACCGTCGCCGCGCCACGCTTCGCGGTCAGGAAGTCGACCGCACGGAGCACGGGAGCTTGCTCCTCCGCGCTCTTCGCGAGCGAGGTGAAGAGCTTCGAGCGCGCGAGCGGGTGGTGGACCGAATCGCGCGGCTTGGCCCTCGCGGGCTTGGCCGGCGCATCGGGCGGCGGTGCGGCCAGCAGATCGAGCTGCGCCTCTGGTTTCTTGGGCGCTCGCGGGGCCTTGGGCTCGGGCGCGCGCTCGACGGGGCTCCGCACCCGCAGGAGCCACCAGTCCGGCACGTGCGCGCCGACCACGCGCTGGCCCGGGTCGTCGTCGAGGCGGGTCGCCGATCCGATCAAGAGGCACGGCGCGATCACCTCGGCGAGGCTCGCGCCGCCGTGCTCACCCGCGTTCGGCTGACTCCCGTAGCGCTGCCGGTCCGTCGCGAGCAGCACCACCGCTTCCTTGCCCTTCGGGGTCCAGACGCCCTCGCCGGCGAGCTTCACCTCTCCGTCCGCGAGCTCGTCCGCCGGACCCTCCCACGCGCGCCAGCGGGCGCCGCCGCCGCCCGCGCCCCCGATCCGCGCGAGGCCGTCGGTCGGGACGTGGCCGTGGTCGCTCGCGAGGAGGATCGCGCGGCCCGCGCGCTGCGCCGCGTCGAGGAGGTCCGCGAGCGGGCGGATTCCGTCGACCGTCCAGCGCACGTGTTGTTGCGGGTCGCGCTTGAGCGAGGCGTCGATCGCGTTGATCACGACGCCGACGACGCGCCGCGCACCGCCGACCATCGTCAGCGTCTCTTCGCTGAGCGCGCCGCTCGCCGTCGATCCCTCCGCGCGCAACAGGAGCTTGGGCGCGCTCGCGCCCTCGCAGAGCTCGCGCAGCGCGCGGTGCGCCTCGAACCGGTCTGGGTCCTTGGCCGTCGAGGTCTTGTCGCCGGGTCCGAGCGCCCGCCCCTCGAAGAACGCCGCGCGGCTCACCTCGGTGGTGGTCGGCAGCGCCGCGAGCACCGCGGGCACCGGCGCCGAGCCGATGCGACCCTCGCGCGTCGCGTGCCACGCGAGCGGCCCCCACGGCATCGCGCGCTCGCCGAGCGCCTGGAGGAGCTCGACGGCCTGCGCCCACGCCATCCCGTCCATCAGGACGACGAGGAGCCGGCGCTCCGCGTCGGCGCGCAGGAACGGCGCCGCGATGCGCTCGAGCGCGCGGTCGATCGGGACGACCTCGCTCGACGGGCGCTTGGCCTCGACCCACGCCTGGAGGCCCTTCGCGAAGCGGCGGTCGAGGGCGACCCGCACCTCGTCGGCGGCGGCGACGACCGCGTTCACGCCCCGACCGAACGCGTCCGAGCCGCTCCCGCGCGCGTACTGCCGCGCCCAGTCGATGTAGCCGCCCTCGGCCGCGTACCAGGTCGCGAGCGCCACCGCGTCCGCGTGCGGCGCGGGGTGCCCCTCGGTCGGCCGGTCCGTGCGCGCGACGAGCCACGCGACGAGCCTCACCGCCATGTCCGCGCGCTTGAGCGCCGTGGTCTCCTCCGCGAAGAGCTCGTGCGATCGGAGTCGGTCGCTCGCCGCGATCGCCTCGTCGAGCGCGTCGGCCGCGGGCGCCGCGGCGCACCGCGCGAGGACCGCGCCGAGCGCGTCGAGCCGGGCCTGCCAGGCGCTCGGCAGGCGCGGATGGTGCGCGAGCGCCTCGCGGACCGCGGGCTCGTCCACGCGCACGTCCGCGCTCGCCACGATCCTGCGTCGCTCGTTCACCCCGGCGCGCCGGGTCAGGTGCGCGAGCGCGCCGCCCACCGCGGCGCCGAGCTCGGCGGCGACGCGCGCGGCCTCCTCCACGCTCGCGAGCCCGAGCTCCTGCACGAGCTTCTGCCGGAGCCACACGCGCGCCGCTTCGGGGAGCTTCTCCTCGCCCTCGCACAGGACCGCGAGCCCGAGGCAGCCCGCGCCCGCGCCGCGCGACCACGCGCGGAAGGCCGCCGAGGCCGCCAGCCCCGCTCGACGTGTCAAGAAGTCGTGCAGTGCTTCGACGAGCTTCGCCCCCTCTGGGCCGCCCTCGACGCCGGCGAGCTCCGCCCCGCGCCCGTCGGTCGCCGCCCACGCGAGCAGCGTGTGCAGCGCGAGCCCGCCCGGTGCATCGACGCCGAAGCGCGCCGTCAGCCACGCCTCCCACATCGCTGCCTCGGTGAGCCGGCCGCTCGAGCCCACGAAGGTCGCGTGCGGCGAGACCGTCAAGAGATGTTGCGCGAGCGCGGACCGCCGTGCGTCTGGCTCGACCTCGGCGACCCCGAACATCCGCATGAGCCGCGCCTCGGTCCCGACCCGCAGCACCTTGCCGCCCCGCGCGAAGCGCCCCGCGAGATCCATCGGGATCTCGGTGCTCCACGGCACGAGGAACGCGGCCCTCGCCTCCACCGTCCCGTAGCGCTGGAGCTGGTCGCGCAGATCGAGCTCGCTCGCGACGGGCACCACGTCGAACCGGCCCTCGGGCAGCTCGATCGTCGCCTCCGCGCCCGTCCCGTAGAACGCGAAGAGGAAGTGCCGGCGGCCCTGCGCGAGGTGCTTCTCGAGCTGAGCCCGGATGTCCTGGCTCGAGAGCTGGGGCAGATCGCTCATGGCTCCTTCGGCACGCGGACCTCGATCGCGCCGACGAGGTGCGCCGCGTCTCCGTGCCGCTCG
>JAYRVK010000561.1:0-3275 GCA_041918555.1 Sandaracinaceae bacterium | reverse complement strand
GGCGACGCCGGCGGCGCCGAGCGCCTCCATCGCGGCCTCGGCGCGCCGCGCGCCGTCGTAGCCGCGCACCGCCTCGTAGCTCGCGCCGACGCCGTCGTGGCTCACGTTCACCTGCGCGAAGTCGGCCAGCGTCCGCGCGCGCTCGACGGTGAGCCCGAGGCCGCTCGTGGTCATCGTCGGCGCGAGGCCGCGCCGGCGCGCGTGCGCGGCGAGGACCGGCAGATCGTCGCGCGTGAGCGCCTCGCCGCCGCCGAACGCGACGTAGAAGGCCCCGAGGTCCGCGATCGCGTCGAGGCGCTCGAGGAGCTCGGCGGTGCTCGGCGCGTGGCCGGCCGGCGTCGCGTCCGCGTAGCAGCTCGTGCAGCCCGCGCTGCACCGGTCGGTGACCGCGAGGTGGACTTCCGTCGGCCCGGACAGCGGATCCACGTCGAGCCGCGGATCACGGCCGCTCCACAGCGCGCCGCCGATCACGCCGAGCCGCTTCGCGAGCACGCGATCGACCGACACGAGCGCGTGGGGCGCGTCGAGCGCGACGATCGCGCCGAAGCGCTCGGGCCGGGCGCGGAGCACGCGCGGACGGTAGCGAGGGGGTCGGTCCGCGTGCAAGCGAGCTAGACGCGCCTCGCGCGCCTGGACCACGATGCACTGGTGGGAAGTACCGTCTACGTCGATGTCGACGACACGCTGGTGCGATGGGCGGGAGCGAAGCCGATCCCCATCCCAGGGGTCCTCGCCGAGCTGCGACGGATGCGCGCAGACGGTGCCACGCTCTACTGGAGTAGCGCGGGGGCGGAGCAAGCGCGCAACGTCGCCGAGTGCATCGGCGTCGCGGATCTGTTCGTCGCGTTCCTCCCCAAGCCGACCCTGTTGATCGACGACCGCGAGCTCGTTGCGCCCCGAATCCATCCGAACGAGCTGATCGGTCGCTCCGCACCGAGCGATACGGGCGACGACGGCAGCGGTCGGTGATCCGCTCGGTCACGTGCATGCCCTACCCGAGTCAGCTACACGCTCGCACCGTCCATGCGCCCACTCCTCATCGCGTTGCTCGCACTCGCTCCTGCCGCGGTCCACGCACAGGAGCCTGCGCCTCCGTCGGGCGATCCGGTCGTGGAGCAAGCGTCGGCGGCACCGAGCCCCGAAGAGCTCGAGGCGCGCCTGCGCGAGCAGGCGGGCGCGCTCGCGCTGCGGCGCGGCGATCTCGAGGGAGCGCGCACGGATCTGGCGCGCGCCTTCGAGCTCGCGCCGACCCCCGAGCGCGGCTGGGCGCTGGCCGACGCACAGGGGGCGCTCGGCGAGCCCGACGCGCTGAGCACGACGCTCCGCGCGCTCATCGAGCTGGCGCCGGATCACCCGCGGGCGGCCGAGGCGCAGGCGCGGCTCACCGTCCTCGACTCGCGACCCGGCCGCGCCGCGCCCGAGCCTCCCCCGGCCCCCGCGCCCTCGGCTCCCGCGCCGGCGGAGGCGGAGGAGGAGGAGCACGACCTCCTCGACGAGCCGTGGCTCTGGGCGATCGTCGCCGTCGTGGCGGGCGGCGCGTTCGTCACCGCGCTGATCCTGACGGGCGATCCGGGGGTCGAGGATCCGATCCCCGGCGACGGCGGGACCGTCCTGACGCTGCTGGAGTGGCGATGAGCGCGCGTGTCATCGTAGCTTGCGCAGTGCTGCTCGCGGCGGGCTGCGCGGAGAAGGCACCTCGTACGCAGGTGATGCTGGTGATCCACGCCGAGCCCGCGATCCAGACCGAGGCGCACGCGCTCCACGTCCAGGTGTTCGGCGGCCAGGCGGGCCAGCCAGCGAGCACCTACGCGTCGCGCTACGTCCGCGACTTCGTCGAGCCCGCCTACCCGTTCTCGATCGCCATGGTGCCGCTCGAGCCCGAGCCGGCGCGCGCGTGGTCGGCGACGATCGAGACGCGGCGCGAGGACGAGAGCGCGATCACGCGCAGCACGATCCGCGGCGCGTACGCGGACGGACGCACGCTGCGCCTCGACTTCACCGTCGAGGACGCCTGCGCGGGCGTGCTCTGCGAGGGCCAGCGCTGCGAGGACGGCGCGTGCGTCGACGGGCTCGTCGACGTCGCCTCGCTCCCCGAGCTCGTGGTCGACGGCGGGACGTGAGCTACTCCGCGAGCGGAGGCGCGTCGGGGTTGGGCGCGGCGGGCGCGAGCGCCGGCTCGAGGTGACGCCCTCCGCGCGTGGTCACGAAGGAGGCGACCGGCTCGTCGGTGAGCTCGTCGAGCTCGTCCTCGACGTCGCCCACGTGGAACCAGTCCGCCTGCGCGCGAGGCGCCGCGAGATCGAGGATCACGTAGCCGCGCGCCGAGGTCTCCGCCCAGCGCACGTGGGGATTCCGCGCGACGAAGAGCTCGCCCGGGGACTCCGGCGGGAGGCCCGGCGAGGTCACGCCGGGGGTCGCGATCTCGACCGCGACGGACCCGGCGCCGGTGAGCGGGTCGTAGGCCGCGGGATCGATCGGCAGGTCGTTCGCGAACGACGCGTGGATGTCCCCGGTCAGGACGACCACGTCCTCGATCGCGGCGAGCTCACTCAGCAGGCGCTGGCGCGCGGCGGGGTAGCCCGACCACGCGTCGGGAGCTTCGAAGTCCCTCAGCGAAGCGAGCAAGACTTGTTGCGCGACGATCTTCCAGCTCGCCTCGCTCTCGCGCAGGCGCTCCATGAGCCACGCGTGCTGGTCCGCGCCGAGGAGCTCGCGCGCGGGGTCGTCGATCGCGGGATCGCCAGGCGTCCACAGCTGCGCGTCGCGCCCCCAGGTGCGCGCGTCGAGGACCGCGATCTCGCAGAGCTCCCCGAACGAGAGCGAGCGCCAGAGCCTCTGCGGATCCTCGCCGTCGCGGATCGGCATCCACTCGCGGTACGCGCGCGTCGCGGCGCCGAGGCGATCGGCCCACGGCCCCTCGTTCGTGGGATCGTGGTTCTCCGCGCCATCGCGCCACGCGTCGTTCGCCGTCTCGTGATCGTCCCACGTCACGATCCACGGGTGCTGGCGGTGCGCCTCCGCGAGCGCGGGCTCGCGACGGTACTGCGCGTAGCGCTCGCGGTAGTGCGGCAGCCCGAGGAGCTCGTGGAACGGCAGCAGCTGGCGCGCCGTCCCGTAGGTCCCCGAGGCGTACTCGTAGAGGTAGTCGCCGAGGTGGATCACCGCGTCGAGGTCGGCGCGCCGCGCGATCGCGGCGTAGGCGTGGAACCAGCCGTGCCCGAGGCTCGCGCAGGACGCGACCGCGAAGCGCAGGCGCTCGACCGGTCCGTCCGGCG
>JAYRVK010000560.1:0-4859 GCA_041918555.1 Sandaracinaceae bacterium | reverse complement strand
TGCTTGCTTGCTTGCTTGCTCGTCATGCCGACCCCTCTCCCGAGGCTACGCCCGGTCCTCGGCGCGGACAATGGGCGTGGCCCTCTCGATGCAACACGTCTTGCTTTCCACCGCGTCGCCCACGCGCCGCGCGGCGCGGCCCGAGACCCGGAGGGGCTCGGGACGGCGCGGCGAGACCCCCGGGGGGTCGCCGCGCAACGGAGCGAGACCGCGCAGCGGGCTCGCGGAGCCGCCGCAGAAGACCGCGCAGCGGGCTTCGGAGGCGCCTCGAATCGACTCCGCGATGAAGATCGGTGCAACGTACGCATGCCCACGCGCCGTCGTGGAGGTGTGCGGCCGAGCCCTTCGTTTCGAGGGATGAGTGGCCGAGGCGCGCTGCGCGGTCTCGACGCTCAGGCGGCGGCGTCGTTCGACGCGGTGCTCGGCGTGAGGACCACGACCGAGCTCGCGACGATCTCCGTCTCGTAGCGCTTCTGCCCGGCGAGCTCGTAGCTCCGCGAGGCGAGCCTGCCGTCGACCGCGACGGTGTGGCCGACCCGCAAGAAGGCTTGCAGGGCCTCCGCGTAGTTGCCCCACACGACGACCGAGTGGAAAGCCTTGCGCGCGTGCTCCCGTCCGTCGGGGTCGCGCAGGCGCTCCTCCGTGCAGACGCGGAACCAGAGGCGCGGGAGGCGCTTCTCGGGGGTGAGCTTGTAGCGAGGCTCCGAGGCGACGACGCCGATCAAGAGCACGCGGTTGAGTCCGAGGTGAGGCACGACAGTTCTCCTTTCGAGGGGGTGACTCGCGATGTCTTCGCAGCCGCCGTGCCGGATGCCCGCCCGAACGATTCCGCGGACTTGCGCGCGCGGATCGGCGAAGTGGCGAAAGCGGCGGCGGCGATCGCCGCCCCGGCTATGCTCGGCCGCGCATGGCGTTCGAGACCCGCATCAAGGTCCGCTTCGGCGACGAGGACCACGCCCGGATCGTCTACTACCCGCGCTTCTTCCACTTCTTCCACTGCGCGTTCGAGGACTTCTTCGACGTGCAGGGCCACCGCTACCGCGAGTGCCTCGACGTCGACGGCGTCGGCTGGCCCGCGGTCCACGCCGAGGCCGACTTCGAGCGCCCCGTCCGGTTCGGCGAGTGGATCACCGTCGCGCTGACCATCCCCGAGGTCGGCCACAAGAGCGTGACCTTCGACTACGTGGTCACGCGCGAGGACGGCGCGCGCGCGTGCACGGGCCGCGTGGTCGTCGCGTGCATCGGCATGGACGACTACCGCGGCCGCGCGATCCCGGCGAAGTACCGCGCGCTCTTCGAGAAGCACCTCACGGCCTAGCCGAAGCGCTGGCCGAGCATCGCCGCGAGCGCCTCGAGGTGCTCCTGGTCGACCGCGTCGAACGCGGCGGGCGCGTTCGAGTCGACGTCGAGCACCGCGAGCACGCTCCCCTCCGGACGGAGCACGGGGACGACGATCTCCGAGCGCGTGGTGCTCGAGCACGCGATGTGGTCCTCGAAGAGCTCCACGTCGGGCACCAGCTGCGTCTCCCGCTTGCGCGCGGCCGCGCCGCACACGCCGCGCGCGAACGGGATCCGCAGGCAGCCGTGCGTGCCCTGGTAGGGGCCGACCACGAGGAGGTCGTCCCCCACGACGCGGTAGAAGCCGGTCCAGTCGTAGTGATCGAAGGCGTGGTGGAGCTCGCACGCGACCGTCGCCATCGCGGCGACCCAGTCGTCCTCGCCCTCGAGGAGCGCGTCGATCGAGGCCCGCACTTCGAGGTAGCGCTCTCGCTTGTCCATGATCCCCTCAGCTCGAGAACAAGGCGTATTGACGGCTCAGCGCGACGAGCCGGCCGTCCGCGTCCCACAGCTCGCCGTCCTCCTCGAGGCGGCCCTCGATGAGGAAGCGCGTGCGGAACCACGCGCGGACCCAGCCCGGCGCGGGGCGCCGGCGGACGTGGACGGTCAGCTCGATCGTCGGCACCCACACGCGCTGCTCCACCCCGTTGAGCGCGGGCGGCGGGAACGCGTCCGCGAAGAGCAGGAGCACCCGCGCGTCGACCGGGCGCTCGTCGATCAGGCGGATCCAGCCGCCGAGCTCCATCGGGCCGCGCGCGCCGTCGAGGAACGGCACGCTGCCGGGCGCGAAGCGCAGATCGACGCGGTGCCCGAAGGTCGAGCCGTCGGGGGCGCCGAACCGCGGCGCGATCGCCTCGGGCGCCGGCATCGGCGGGGGGCTGCCCGTCTCGAGGGTGGGCCCCTCCATCGCTTCGAGGTCGCCGAAGGTCGCGGTGACGCGGAAACACTCTTTGCCCTCCGAGACGAGCTTCGCGACGCCCGCCGACTGCGTGCGGCCGAGCTTGATGATCTCGCACTCGACCGTCGCGGGCCCCGGCCGGGTCGGCCGCGCGAAGCGCGTGGTCACCGTGAGCGGGTCGGGGTGGGGCAGCACCTCCGCGAGCGCGCTCGCGCCGAGGTACGCGAGGTAGCCGCCGTTCGGGATCCCGGAGATCCCCCAGCCGTCGCTCACCTCGGCGTCGAACGCGAGCGCGCTCGTTCGCCGCAGCACGATCGAGTCGTCGAGCTCGCCCACGCCTCAGTACGCCGGGTTCTCGAGGGTGAGGTAGTACCCCGTGGTCATCCCGGGGAGGTGGAGCTGCACCACGTCGCAGCTCGTCTCGCCGCTCGACGGATCCACGCGCGTCGTCACGTCGGCCACGCGCCACATCGCGCCGATCGACTCGTTTCCGTCGGGCCCGCGGAAGTTCCGCACCTCGTCGGGCGCCGCCCCGAACGTCGCCACGCGTCGACCCCCGCAATACACGTTGACGACCGGCCGCGCGATCCCGCCGGTGAAGCTCTGGACCATGATGCGGAACGTCTCGCCGTCGCGCGGCTCGTCGACGTTGATGTTCTCGGGCACGCCGATGCCCTCGCTGAGGTTGTTGTCGATGTCGAGCCGCGGGTTCGAGCACGCGCCGAGCTCGCGCCACTGCTCCCCGAGCGGGCCGTTCTCGCAGCGCTCGAGCGGCGTCGTCGTGTAGCCCCAGTCCGCGCGGGTCACGGGGTCCCCGGTCACCGGGTGCGCCGGCTGCCGGATGACCGCCTCGCAGTTGTGCCAGCCGCACGAGGCCTCGGGGAGCGCCTGGTGCGCGTTCGAGAACGAGCTCGGGTACCAGTTCGTGGTGTCGCCCGGCCGGTGCAGGAAGAGATCGAGGTCCTCGGTCTCCGACTCCGGGTAGCACATCTCGACGCGGAGCCCGGGCCCTTCGACGTGCACGATCCACGAGCAGGAGAGCACGGTGCCGCCGGGCACGGTGACGCGCAGGGTCACGCGGTAGTCGCCGCTGAGCCGGGGCGTCAAGATCGCTTCCTCGGTGCGGTCGCCCGTGAGCTCGAAGCTCGTGAGCCGCGGCGCGAGGTCGTCGCACGGCCCGCCATCGACGATCCAGCGGAACCGCTCCGCGGGCCCCGCGTAGAACTCGCGCGCGCGCAGCGGGTACGGCGCGAAGGGCCGCCCGACGGGCACGCGCGGGTCGCCGGGGCTCGGGCAGTCGATCGGGCAGATGCGCTGCTGGCTGCACCCGTCGCAGAGGTCGTCGCGGCCCGTGCACTCGGTCTCGCTCGGCAGGATGCCGCCGGTGCACGCGCCCCACGTCCCGTCGGCCGTGCAGATCTGCGAGCCGTCTTGACAGGCCCCGACGTCCCGCCGGCCGGGCGGGCCGAGGAAGCAGTCCTGCACCGACCCCGGCTCGCACCGGCAGCCCTCGTCGACCTCGCCGTCGCAGTCGTCGTTCGACCCGTCGCCGCAGACCTCGTCGTCCCGACACCCGTCGGCCACGGGGACGCAGCCGCCGTCGAGCGGCGCGTCGATCCCCGCGTCGAAGCCGCCGTCGAGCGGGATCTCTCCGTCGACGCCGCCTCCGTCGAGGCCCGCGTCCATGCCGCCGTCGAGGCCCCGCGGCGACTCGTCGAGGCCCACCCCGGTGCGCGCGCCGCAGCCGGCGAGGAGGATCAGCGAGGCGGCGAGCGCGCGGTTCGACGTCACGGGCGCCCAGCCTAGCGCGAGCCCGCCGGCATGCACGACGGATCGCGGTTCGTAGCCGTGCTCCCCCCGGATGACACGCTCTGGCACGCACGAGTGGGTGGCGCGCGTGGCACTCGCCTTGCGAAGATGGGCTCCATGTCGAACGAGCTCTCCTGCTGCTCCGAGTGTCGTGGGTTCCTCCCCGCGGGGGTCGTCACCTGCCCGAACTGCGGCGCCGCGCGCCCGCTGGTCTCGTCGGCGCCCCTGCGCGGCCTGTTCGCGGTCGGCGCGGGATCGCTCCTCGCGATGACCTTGTCCGCCTGCTACGGCGCGCCGATCGGGCCGGACACGAACCCGTGGTGCGACGTGCCGTCGAACGACCTCGACGGAGACGGCTACTGCGGCACCTACGACTGCAACGAGAGCGACGCGCTGGTGAACACCGGGCGCTTCGACGAGGACGGCGACGGCATCGATCAGAACTGCGACGGCGTGGACGGCTACGCCGGCGACGCGGGCATGTGAGCACGAGCGCTCGCCGGCGCCGGCTCGACGTCCTCGACGCGTCGCGCTTCCACCCGCGCTACGTCGTGTGGGAGCTGACCCTCTCGTGCGATCACGCCTGCACGCACTGCGGCTCGCGCGCGGGGGTCGCCCGCGAAGAGGAGCTCACGACCGCGCAGGCGCTCGACGTGGTCGAGCAGCTCGCGGCGATGGGCGCGGGCGAGGTCGTGCTGATCGGCGGCGAGGCGTACCTCCACGAGGGCTTCCTCCCGATCGTCCGAGCCCTGGCCGCGCACGGGGTCACGCCGGTGATGACGACCGGCGGGCGCGGCCTCGACGGCGCCCTCGC
>JAYRVK010000559.1:0-6400 GCA_041918555.1 Sandaracinaceae bacterium | reverse complement strand
GGGGGCTACGTCCACGCGGCGGGCGTCGCGCGCCACGCCCCGCTCGCCGAGATCGAGCTCGACGAGCTCGACGCGATGCACCGGCTGCACGTGGTCGCGCCGCTCGCGATGGCGCAGGCGTTCGCGCGCCGCGGCCGCCCCGGCGCCATCGTGCACGTGAGCTCGACGCTCGGCCTGCGCCCCGCGCGGGGGCGCGCCGCGTACGCGGCGACGAAGGCCGCGCTGTGCTCGCTGACGCGCTCGCTCGCCCTCGAGCTCGCGGACCACGGCGTGCGCGTCAACGCGGTCGCGCCGGGCGTGGTCCCGACCGACATGACGCGTGGCCTCGACCTCGACGCGCTCGCCGCGCTCCACCCGCTGGGCCTGGGCACCCCCGAGGACGTCGCGCGCGCGATCGTGTTCCTGCTCGACGCCGCGTGGGTCACCGGTACGATCCTCGCCGTCGACGGTGGCCTCACCGCCGGCTGACGGATGCCCCGGCACAAAGAGCGCATCATGGTCGGCGTCGCCGAGCGCGTGGATCTCCCGGACTGGGGGGTGCGGCACCTCCGCGCGAAGATCGACACCGGCGCCCGCACGAGCGCGCTCCACGTGCTCGGGGTCGAGGTGCTCGAGGGAGACCGGGTACGCTTCACGGTCGTGCTGCACCGGAACAAGCACGACGAGCGCGTGACGGTCGAGGCGCCGATCGTGCGCCGCACGCGCGTGCGCTCGAGCTCCGGCAAGAGCCGCGAGCGCATCGTCGTCGCGACGCGCCTCGTGCTCGGCGGCCGCGAGCGCGAGATCGAGGTCACCCTCGCGAGCCGGCGCCGGATGATCTTCCGCATGCTCCTCGGGCGGAGCGCGCTCGGAGAGGACTTCGTGATCGACCCGAGCCGCCGCTACGTGTGCAGCGCGAAGTCGCCCCTCGCGAAGAAGCGGAAGGCGAGGCCGTGAAGATCGTCATCCTCTCGCGCGCGCCCTCCGCGTACAGCACGCGCCGCCTCCGCGAGGCGTGCCTCGCGGCGGGCTACACCGTGCGCGTGCTCGACACGCTGCGCTTCTCGATCTCCGTGGAAGAGGACGACCCGCAGCTCTACTACCGGGACAAGCGCCTGAGCCGCTACGACGCGGCGATCCCGCGGGTCGGCACCTCGGTGACGCTGTTCGGGACCGCGGTCGTCCGCCAGTTCGAACAGATGGGCGTGTTCACGCTCGCGAGCTCGCACGCGATCCGCGTCTCGCGGGACAAGCTGTGCTCGCTCCAGGTCTTGAGCCGGCACCACCTCGGGATCCCGTCCACGGTGTTCGTGCAGGACCGCGAGAGCGTCCCGTCCGCGATCGAGCGCCTCGGGGGCGCGCCGGTCGTGATCAAGGTGCTCGAGGGCACGCAGGGCGGCGGGGTCATCCTCGCCGAGTCGGTGAAGATGGCGCAGTCGATCATCGACACGCTGCACCGCGCGCGACAACACGTCTTGATCCAGCGCTTCGTGGCGGAGAGCCGCGGGCGGGACGTCCGCGCCTTCGTGGTCGGCGGCCGGGTCGTCGCCGCGATGCGCCGCGTCGCGCGCGGCGCGGAGTTCCGCAGCAACGTCCACCTCGGGGGGCGCACCGAGCCGGTGACGCTCGAGCCCGCGTACGAGCGGAGCGCGATCCACGCCGCGCAGATCCTCGGCCTGCGGGTCGCGGGGGTGGACATGCTCGAGTCGAACGACGGGCCGCTCGTGATGGAGGTCAACTCGTCGCCGGGGCTCCAGGGCATCGAGGCGGCGACGGGCGTCGACGTGGCCGGCGAGATCGTCGCGCACCTCGCGGACGAGCTCCTGCTGCCCGAGGTCGACGTGAAGCAGCGGCTGACCCTCGCGAAGGGCTACGGGGTGACCGAGTTCGAGATCCCGCCGGAGGGCCCGCTCACGGGAAAGACCCTCGCGGAGCTCGGCTTCGCCGAGCTCGACGTGACGGTGCTGAGCGTCCAGCGGGAGAGCGTGGTGATCCCGAACCCGCGCGGCACGCAGACGTTGTTGCGGGGCGACCACGTGGTCGCGTACGGCAAGCTCCTCACGCTGAAGCAGCTCATCCCGCGCGACGCGCTCGGCCGCCGCCGGCCGGCCACCCGCGCCAAGAAACGTCCCAAGAGCGATCCCCCCGCACCCTGACCACCCGGCTCAATCGAAGATCGCGATGAGCTGCTTCGCGCTCGCGAGGATGCGCCCCTCGGCGTCGTAGAGCGTCGCCTGCTCGTCCGCGTAGCCGCTCTCGAGGTGCTGGCTGCGCGCCTCGTAGCCGAGCCAGTCGAGCGGCGCTCCGTCGAGCACCTGGTGCAGCTGCACGAACAGGTCGATCGACGCGCACGGCGCCCAGCGCGGGTGCCGGCTCAGCGCGGCGGGCGCCCACGAGTCGAGGAAGAGCGGCGCGAGCGCGGCCTCCGCGCGGACCGGGCCCTCGCGCAGGCGGCACCAGCCGCCGACGTGCGCGTCGGCCGCGCCGGTGAACGCCTCGTGCCCGAGCGCCTGGCGGAACTCGAAGTACCGAGAGAAGGACGGGAGGTAGAGCACCCCCGGACCCGAGGGGACCGCGTCGACCGGCGGGAGCGCGAAGCGCGGCGGTTCGAAGCGCTCGGCGAACGAGCGGCGCTCGCGCGCGAACGTCGCGGTCCCGAGCGCGAGCACCTCGCCGTCGCGCTCGAGCCGCGCGCGCGCGAAGGCGACGGAGCGACCCTCGCGGACCACCTCGGTCACGACCTCGAACGGACCCGCGGTGGCGGGCGCGCAGAACGCCGCGTGCAGCGTGCGCAGCGGCCGGCCCTCACCCGCGCCCGCCTCCATCGCGCGCAGGAGGATCGCCGCGGTGAGCCCGCCGTAGAGCGCGCGGCCCTGGTACCAGTCCTCCGTCAGCTCGCCGGCGAACCGATGCGGCCCGACGGGCGTCACGGCGCTCGCGACGGAGAACGGCCGATCCCGCGGGCGCTCCTCGATCATCTGCCGCTCATTAGCCCGCATCGGGGCTCCTTGCACGCAGCTGCGCCTCGACCGTCGCGTCCCAGCGCGCGTGCGCGTCGCGCGCCCGCCACGCCCAGAGGAGCGCGCCCTCGTAGCCGAGCGCCTCGATCCGCTCGAGCCGCCGCGCGAGGTAGCGCGCGTCGTCGCCCTCCGCGAGCCCGGCGTCGCGCCAGCGCCCGCGCCGCGAGGTGGGCACCTCGCCGAGCCACACCGGGCGCACCGCGCTCTGCCACGCGGGCGGGAGCGTCGTGTGGCGGTCGGCCGCGGGGTAGTGGTGGTGCTGGTGGACGTAGCGGCCGCGAGCCGCGAGCCGCCGCAGCCGACCCTTGGCCTCCGCGCTCAGCCACGTCGCGGCCGCGTCGAAGAAGCCCACGCTCGCGGCGATGCCGCGGCGCGCGATCCGCTCCGCGCCCTCGGCCACGAAGCGGCTCATCCGCGCCGCGTCGACCCACGCGGGCGAGAGCGCCCAGTGCGGCTCGTTGACGACCTCGAACGCGCGCACCGCGCCGCGCCAGCGCTCGCACACGTCGAGGAGCGGCTCGAGCGTCGCGTCGAAGAACCCGGGGTGCAGCACGAGCTCGGCGCGGCCGCGGCTCGTCACGCCGCCCGTCTGCACCTCGATCGGCAGGAACGCCTCGAACGACACGAGCGAGGGCCACAGCGCGACGCCGCTCGCCGCGCACGCGCCGAGCAGGCGCTCGAAGTCCTCGAGGAACGCGCGCGGCAGCGGCGGCGGCGGCCCCGGGAAGACCCAGCGCTCCGCGCGGCGCGGCAGGCCGAAGCCCCATCGCTCGCGGACCGCGATCGACGCTGGATCGACACCGCAAGGATAGTTGACGCCGCCCGCGAGCACCCACCAGCGCGCGACCCGCAGGCCGAGCGCGCGGAGCGCGCGGAGCTCGCCCTCGATCGCCGCCCAGTCCGTCGGCTTCGCGCCGGCCCACGCGGGCGGACGCGGCCCGAAGTCGTGCCCGCAGGCGACCCACGGGAAGTTCACGCCCAGCTCCACGCTCACGCGCGCGACGCCACGAGGCGCGTGAGGCGCGCGAGGGCCTCCTCGACGGTCGCGAGCGAGGGTCCGAACGAGAAGCGCACGTGGTGGCGGAAGCGGCTCGCGCGCCCGCCGCGCCGGCCGCCGGGATCGACGTCGAAGAACGCGCCGGGCACGACGATGACCTTCTCGCCGAGCGCCGCCTCGAAGAGCTCCTGGCCGGTGCGCAGGCCCTCGGGCAGATCGCTGAGATCGCCCCACGCGTAGAACGTGCCCTCGGGCTCGAGGTCGAGCCGCACGCCCATCCGGCGCAGCCCCGCGAGGAGCACCGCGCGCTTCTTCGCGAAGGTCGCGCGGATCGCGCGCGCCTCGCGCTCGGCGAGCTCGGGCTCGAGGAGCGGGATCGCCGCGCGCTGCATCGGGCGCGACGGACCGCCGTCGAGGAACGAGCCCGCGCTCCCCATCGCCGCGATCACCTCGGTCGGCCCCAGCGTCCAGCACACGCGCCAGCCGGGGTAGCGCCAGTTCTTCGTGAGCCCGTCGAAGATCACCACCGGATCCTGGTCCACGTCCTCGACGAACGCGGCCGCGCTCACGCTCCCCTCGCCCTTCCAGACGTAGTGCGAGTAGAACTCGTCGAAGAGCATCGCGCAGTCGAGCTCGCGCGCGAGCGCGCACCACCCCGCGAGCTCCGCGTCGCGCACGACCTTGCCCGTCGGGTTGCACGGGTTGCTCATGAGGATCCCGCCGAGCCCGCGCCCGAGCACCTCGCGGCGCAGCTCCCGGAGCGAGAAGTCGTAGCCGCGCTCGGGGTCGAGGAGGATCGGGATCGGCGTGAAGCGGCGGAAGACGTCGAGGAGCTCCTCGTACGCCGTGTAGTCGGGGAGGAAGTGGCCGACGTGCACCGGCCCGATCGCCGCGCACGCGCGCATCACCGAGACGCGGCCGCCGCCGCCGATCGCGACGTTCTCGGCCGTGTACTGGCTCTTCATCCCGCGCCGGTAGCGCTGGTTGTAGTAGCTCGCGACGGCCTCGCGCAGCTCCCACAGCCCGGCGACCGGCGAGTACTCCTGATCCTCGGCGCGGATGTCGACGTGGGTGACGCGCTCCGGCGCGCCGTCGAGCGGACCGGTCTCGGGCTGGCCCTGGCCGAGGTTGCACCACTCGGGATCGCTCGGGTCGTAGCCGCGCTCGGTGGCCTGCGAGGTGACGTAGATGACGCCGGTGCGCGGGACGCGGCGGAACGCCGAGGGACGCTTCGAAGACATCGGGGCGCGGACCATAGCACCCGCGTCACGGGTTGGCGGCGGGAGCGCTCGGCGCCTCGGGCGGGGCGGCGCGCGGCCGCGTGACGACCCACGCGACCACCGCGATCGAGACGAAGATCACGAGCGCGCTGATCAGGGTCAACAGCACGCCGCCGCGCTTGCGCTTGCCGAGGAGCTCCTCGGTGTCCTCGTCGGCCTCGACCGCGAGGGCCATCGCCTTCAGCTCCTCGCTCCCGCGCTGCCGCGCGTCGGGCGCGGGCGCGGGCGCGTCGCCCTCCCCCGTCTTGCTGCTCAGCGTGGGCGGCCGCCGATCGAGCGGCGGCTCGGCCTCCACCAGATCGGGCACGAGCCTGCGCAGGTCGTCCGCGATGTCCGACGGACGCAGCCGATGGCCCGCGCGCGCGTTGAACGCGTCCAGGTCCGACTGGAGCTCGTCCGCGTTGCCGTAGCGCTCGTCGCGCTCCTTCGCGAGCATGCGCGAGACGATGCGATCGAGCTCGTCGGGGATGTCGGGCACGACCTCGCGGAGCGAGGGCACGTCGGGGTCGAGCACGATCGCGGCGACCGTCTCGTACTCGCTCGCGCGCTCGTACAGGCTCTTGCCGGTCAGCGCCTCGTAGAGGCTGACCCCGAGCGAGAACACGTCGCTGCGCCCGTCGAGCGCGAGGCCCTGGTACTGCTCTGGAGAGATGTAAGCGAACTTGCCCTTGAGGTTGCCCGCCTCGGTCTTGTGCTTGCGCTCGGTCGCGGCCGCGGCGACGCCGAAGTCGAGGAGCTTCGTGACCCCGTCGAAGCCGACCATGATGTTCTCGGGGTTCACGTCGCGGTGCACGATCGCGAGCGGGCGCCCGCTCGAGTCGGTGCACGTGTGCGCGTGGTGCAGCGCCCCCGCCACGTCCGCGAACACTTGGGTCACGAGCGCGATGGGGAGCGGCCCGCCGACCCGATCGATCAGCTCGCGCACCGAGACCCCGCGCACCCACTCCATCGCGAGGAAGAAGCGCCCGTCGTCGTCGCCGAACTCGTAGATCGGACAGATGTGCGGGTGCGAGAGGTTCATGCAGAGCCGCGCCTCGTGCACGAACATCTCCACCATCCGCTCGTCGTCGGTCATGTGCGGGAGGATCCGCTTGAGCACGACGAGGCGCTGGACGGTGTGGGGC
>JAYRVK010000558.1:0-4813 GCA_041918555.1 Sandaracinaceae bacterium | reverse complement strand
GTGCTCCTTCGCGACGGTGAGGGTGTGGAGGCGCGCGCGATCGCCGACGAGGGTCGCGAGCGCGACACCGACCACGCGCCCGCCCTCGCGCGCGACCCAGCCCACGTCGCCGTAGGCGAGCGACGCGCGGAGCCACGGCCCGCAGCCCGGCCCGTAGACGGCGTCGAGGAGCTGCTCCACCTCGGGGAGATGCGCGGGGGTGAGCGGATCGACGACCTCGGTGTCGTAGCCGAGCTCGTCGGGCCGCGCGCTCAGCTCGAGGACCTCGAAGGTCTCGTAGAGGTTGTAGGCCTCCTTGGCGACCGTCGGGTCGGCGGCGCGCACGCTCGCGAGCGCGGGGTGGCGGGTCTCCGAGAACAGCTCGGCGCGCCCGAGCGTCGCGCGGAGCGTCTCGCAGATCTCGGACTCGCTCGCGAAGACCGTCGCGGTCGCGGCGGGGGTGTCGTCGATCGCGACCCCGAGCACCGCGCCGTTCGCGGCCTTCGCGTAGGCGACGCGCTGCTGCCACGCGCGCGCGACGGTGATCATGTGCGGGAGGAACCAGTCGAAGGTCGGGCTCAGCGGCCCGAGGCCGGGGAGCGGCGGCGTGGCGAGCTCCTCGATGGTGAAGGCCACGCCCTGTGCGGTGCGGTATGTCGTCCGTCGGCCCCCGCGCAGGACGAGGAAGCCGAGGAGGAGCAGGACGAGGACGCCGCCTCCGCACGGGAGCGCGAGGCGGAAGAGGTCGGCCAGCGGCGGGCGGCCGGTGAGGCGGGAGCGGCTCGATCGCGAGGAGCCCCCGTCGACCGGCGGGGCGCGGCTCGAGTCGGCCGACGGCGGTGTCGTGTAGCTCGGCTCCGGCGGCGGGCTCGGGTGGCTGGCGTAGCTCGCGTCGACGAGCTCGATGGTGGTGTCCAGGGTGAACGCGGCGCTCAGGCCCTCGAGCGTCCCGGCGGCCATCTCGACGTGGTGCTCGCGCAGGAACATCCCGGTCGCGGGGTCGAACCAGTACTCGTCGGTGATCGACGTCGCGAGGTCGCCGTAGTCGTCGTCGCGCCGATCCGCGTAGCTCGCGCGGAGCAGGATCGCTTGGCGATCCGCGCCCGCCGCCATGACGGTGGCCGGGCCCACCACCTGGAACATCCGATCGAAGATCGGCACCTCGGCGCCCGGCGCGAGGCCGGGCGGGATCCAGATCCACGTCGCGAGCGTGGTCCCGTCCTCTGCGTCGAGGTCCGAGACGTCGGTGCGCGGCTGGAGGTACCGGCGGCTGGGGAGGCCGAACGCGGCCGTGCGGTCCTCGACCCCGGTGCGGTGGTTCTCCGACGACGCGTAGGTCCACGCGTAGCGCGCGTGGATCGTGGCGCGATCCGCGAGGACCTCGGTCACCTCGTAGCGCGCGTTCGCGATCGTGCTCTCGTCGTACCCGGCGTACTGACCGGACTGCGCGCGCATGCGCTGCTCGAACCGGTAGCGCAGCCACGCGCCCGCGGGCGGCGCGGCCTGCGCGCCCGCGAGCGACGCGGGCAGCGCGAGGAGCGCGAGCAGGAGCGCGAGCCACCGAGCCACGGCGGCCCCGACGCTACCACGACCCAGCTGCGGTATCCTCCGCGCGAGCGATCATGCGGGAGACCCGGCTCGAGAGCGTCCTCGCGTTGCGCGTGGGCGGGCTGACCGCGCCGGTCGCGGCGTACCTCGTCGCGCGCGTCGCGGACGCGATCGCGGCGCGGCCGCGGATCGTCGCGCTCCCCGACGTGCGCGTGCGCGAGGACGGCGTGGTGCGGCTCGCGCGGCGCGATGGGAGCCCGCCCTTCGACGTGCGCGCGCCCGAGGTCGCCCGGGGGGGGGCCGAGGGGGACCCTCGCGCGGCGGTGTTCGCGCTCGGGGTGCTCCTCGTCCACGCCTCGCTCGGGCGCTCGCCGTTCGCGCGCGGCACGGACCTCGAGACCCGGATGGCCGTCGGCGAGGAGGAGGTGCCGCCGCTCGTGGGCCGGGCGGGGAAGGCCTCGGCGGCGCTCGACGCGATCGTCGCGCGGGCGTGCGCGAAGACGCCGAGCGAGCGGCACGGCTCGCCGGCCGCGCTCCGCGACGCGCTCGACGGCTACCTCGAGGACGAGCTCCACGGGATCGGCCCGCGCGAGCTCGCCGAGGCGGTGCGCGAGGCGATCGAGCGCGCGCCCAGCGACGACCGGACCTCGATGCCCGACTACGACGACGCGGAGCTCGCGCTCGCGCCGCAGGCTCCGAAGAGCTCACCGCCCGCCGAGTCGCACTTCGAGGACGGGCTCGTCCGGCTCGGCGATCCGCTCGCGAGCGGCGGCGAGGCGGGGATCACCGAGGCCTCGCTCACCGGCGTGCGCGACTCCGGTCCGCGCATCTCGCGGCCCGCGCTCGAGGTCGACGACGAGGCGGTCGCGCGCGAGAAGGAGGCGCGCGTGCACCGGACGCTCGCGCCGATCGGGTCCGACGCGCCGCCCGGGCCGAACTGGTTGCTGCGGATCGGCGTGGCCCTCGCGGTCCTCTTGGCCCTCGCCATCGCCTACCGGTTCGTGCTCCGGCCGCTCCTCGGGGATTGACCTTCTCCCGGGCTTCCGCGGCGCGGTATCCTCCGCCGCGGTGAATCGGAAGGCGATCATCGCGGCCTTCGCATGCGCAGTGGCGGGGCTGGTCATGCTCTTCCTCTACATGCAGGCCTTCGAGGAGGAAGCGTCGGGCGGGCCGCCGATCGAGGTGCTCGTGGCGACGCGCGACATCGGCCTCGGGACCGCGGTCACCGCGGACATGCTCGGGAGCCGCGCGCTCCCGCAGAGCTACCTCGAGGATCGGCACATCCCCGCGTCGGAGGCCGATCGCATCCTCGGCGTGCGCGTCACGAGCGGGGTCAAGGGCGGCGAGTCGCTGCTCTGGACCGATCTCGCGACGACGAGCGAGCAGCGCCGCGATCTCTCGGGCCTCGTCCAGGAGGGCCAGCGCGCGATCACGATCCGCGCGGACGTGTCGGCCTCGTTCGGCGGGCTGCTCCGTCCGGGCGATCGCGTGGACGTGCTCCTCACCGTCGAGCGCGAGCCCAACCAGTTCGTCACCGTCGTGCTCTTCCAGGGGCGCCTCGTGCTCGCCTCGGGGGCCGACACGGGCGCGCCGCTCCGTCCGGGCGAGCGGCGCACCACCAACAGCGGCACCGTGAACCAGGTGACGCTGAGCGTGACGCTCGAGCAGGCCGCCGCCCTCGCGCTCGCGCAGGAGCAAGGGCGCTTGACGCTCGTCCTGCGCAACCCGGACGACATCAACACCGTCGAGAACCCTCGCGACACCACCACCCAGGACATCATGGGCGCGGAGGGCCGCCAGCAGCTGCAGCGGCGCGTGCGCACCCAGGAACCGGACTTGCCCACCCGTGTTGAATGACCACATCGGCATCCGCCTCGCCCTCGCCGGGGTGATCTTCCTGTGCGCGAGCCCCGCGCACGCGCAGAACGAGCGCGAGCTCGAGATCGACGTCGGTGAGCAGACCACGCTCAGCTCCGTCGGCGTCGAGCGCTACTCCGAGGGCGCGCCGAACGTCGTGCAGGTCCGCGTGACCGAGCGCGAGTTCATCATCGTGGCGCTGCGGCCGGGCCGCACCTCGCTCGTGCTCTTCTACGAGAACGGCCGCGAGGTCCGCTACAGCATCACTGTCCGCGATCCGAACGCGACGAGCTCGCGGCCGGGCTCCGTCGACCCGCGCGAGAACATCCGGCTCGACATGTACTTCGTCGAGCTCAACGAGAGCTACTCGCACCGCATCGGCCTCGGGTTCCCGGGGACCATCGGCGGGCCCGGCGTGGGCCGCGGCTCGTTGACCTTCGACTTCATCGGCACTCCGATGGACCGCACGCCGCAGTTCACGCAGGCGAGCCTCGCGCTCGTCAACCAGGTGCTCCCGCGGATCGACCTCGCGCAGACGCAGGGCTGGGCGCGGCTGCGGCGCCAGGCGATGCTCGTCACCGCGAACGGCACGCAGGCGCGCTTCGAGAGCGGCGGCGAGGTGAACGTCGCGGTGTCCGGCGCGCTCACCGCGGAGATCCGCACCATCGAGTTCGGGAGCATGCTCCTGATGACGCCGCGCTTCGACCCGCAGAGCGGGCGCATCGAGATCGTGATGGAGGCGGACCTCTCGGAGCTCACCGAGCCGCAGAACGCGGGCGATCCGCCGGGGCGGCGGCGCACGCAGCTCGAGACCACCGCGAACCTCCAGCCGGGGCAGGCGATGATGATGAGCGGGCTCGTCTCGCGCTCCGAGCTCGAGACGCAAGGCGGCTTGCCCGGTCTGAGCCAGATCCCGATCATCGGCGTCCTCTTCGGGCAGAACCAGCGGCTCGGCGACGCCACGCAGAACGTGCTCTTCATCGTGCCGACGATCGTGCAGTCGGTGCCGCGCCAGCAGCGCAACTACATCCGCGAGACGCTGGAGACCTTCCAGCGCTTCCAGGGCTTCATCCACAACGTGGAGATGTTCGAAGAGACGCCGCCCGGCTACGGGCAGCCGGGCGGGCAGGGCGCGCCCGCGGCGGGGCCGGCCCCCGCCGACTGATGATTCCGGTGAGCAAGTGTCGTTGACGCTGACGATCGAGATGGGGGGAGGGGCGGTCGAGACGTTGACCGTCCCCGAGGCCGGCCCCGTCGTGATCGGCCGCGACGCGTCGTGCCACGTGGTGCTCCCCTCGCCCGACGTCTCGCGCCGGCACCTCACGGTCGAGCTCGCGGGGCACGGCTACCGCCTCACCGACGCGTCCGCGAACGGGACGATGATCGGCGACAGCCACCTCCACCGCGCCACCGTCGACGCGCCCGGCGG
>JAYRVK010000557.1:0-21794 GCA_041918555.1 Sandaracinaceae bacterium | reverse complement strand
TCGTGACGAGCAGGGCGCCGGTGCGCGGCGGGGCGGGCCCCCCCCGCCCCCCCCGCGCCGCGGCGGCGGCGCGGCGGCCGGGCGCCCCCCCCGCGGCCGGCCCCCCGCCGCGCCCCGGCCCCCCCCCCCCCCCGCGCCCCCCCCCCCCCCCGCCCCCGGCCCCCCCCCCGGCGCCCCCCGCGCCCATCGTCAAGAAGAAGTGCGGGAGACGGATGGCGAGATCGGGGTACGCGGGTTTGGCGTCGGAGTGGAATTCCACCCCGAGCGCGCCCTTGCTCAGCGACTCGATCCAGAAGACGAGGATCGGCTTGGACCAGAACCAGTCCTCCTGCGCCCACCAGAGGCTGAGCCAGTCGTCCCGCGCGAGGATCTCGCGCGCGACCTCGCCGTAGTGGGTCTCCCACGGATCCCAGAGCCCGTACTCGCCGAGGAACGGGAGGATGATCCCCGTGCCGACCACCACGACGAGGAGCGCGGGCCGGCGCAGCGCCGAGACGAGCAGGAGCGGGAGCGCGAGGAGGGTCGCCACCGGGATCCCGGGCACGCCGCCGTATGCGATCAGCGCGCCGACGAAGAGCGCGAGCGCGAGCGGCACCGTGACGATGGGGGCCATCACGAAGGGCTCGCCCGGGAGCGCGAAGAGCGACGTGGCGCGCACCGACACGCGGCCCTCCGCGGGCCCCGCGGTGAAGAGCCCGAGCGCGTCGAGGAGCCCGAGCGTGCCCACGAGCATCGCGAGCATCCCGTAGCCGGGCCCATGCGGGACCTGCTCGTGGTGGGCCATCAGGAGGAAGGTCGCGCCGATGCCGGCGCCCGCGATCGCGAGGCCGCGCCACACGTGCGCGCGGCTCGGGCGCGGCGGCGCGGGGGCCTCGGGGGCGGCGGTCGCGGCGGGCTCGGCGGCCGGTTCCTTCGACTTCTTCTTCTTGGGCTTGGCGGCGCTCACGTCGGGCTCGGCGGGAAGGAAAGCGCGCGCAGCATAGCGCGCGGCTCAATCGACGCCGAACGAGATCCCGGTCTGGACGCCGATGCGGCTGCGCTGGTCGACGACCACCCCGACCGCGACCCCGATCCCCACCGCGGCGACCGCCGCGACGATGATCCAGAACACGGGCTCCTCGAACACCGAAGGGCCGCCGCCGCCGCCCCCCTCGACGCGCATCCGCCCCACCACGCGCGGGTCGAAGGCCGTGCCCTCGGCGAGCATCACGTTGCCGTGCATGTCGAGGACCTCGACGTGGTACTCGACCCGGTCCGCATCGGCCCCGCCCGCGATCGCCGCGGTGATGTCGACCGCCGCCTCGTACTCCTGGGTCACGAACTCCGCCGCGCCCTCGAGCCGCGCCGCGATACGGACGCGCTGGGCCATGTCGGTCGGGTCGATCAGCTGGACGTGCAGCGCCGAGCTCGGACGGTCGAGCCCGACCTCGATGCGGAGCCGGCCCGCGCGCGCGGCCCACATGCCCCGCGCCTCGAGGAACGGATCGCGCATCTCCGGGTTCACGCTCGCGTCGAGCTCGTGGTCCGGGTCGATGCCGAGCATGCGGACGAAGTAGTCGCGCGCGGCGTCTCCTTCGCGCAGCGCGGAGCTCGCGACGCCGAGGAGCTCGTAGGTCCGCACGAGCTGCTCGGGCGTGAGGCTCCCTCCGCGCAGCGCCTCGAGGGCGTGATCGCGCACCTGTTCGAACTCGACCTCGAGGTACGCCTCCTCGGCGGCCCGCAGGTGCGACGAGCCCGCGGGGGTGCCCTGCGCGCTGGCCCCGGCGGCCGCGAGCCAGAGCCCGGCGAGCGCTGCGAGGGCCCGTCTCATCGACAACCTGCCGTGCACTTGTCCTCCGCGTTGCCGCAGGTGAGCACCCGGTCGCGCGTCGCGGCCACGTAGTCACCGGTGGGGAAGAGCCGGAGCTCGACCGGCGGCGCGCCCTCGTACGCCTCGGCCACCGTACAGCCCTCGAGGAGCACGTTGTCCGTGTCGTCGACCGCGAGCATCACATAGGCGTGGGGGCCCGGCGGCACGTCGCCGAAGCTCACGCCGCCGCTCCGGAAGTCGCAGATGGGCCGCCGCTCGGTCGACAGGATCGGCATGCCGATGCCCGTGCTCTCGACCTGCTCGAGGAGCGCGGGGCAGTCGCCGAGGCCCTCGCTCGCGTCGATCGTGTAGACGAGGAGCTGCCCGAAGTCGGTGTAGAGGAAGTTCTCCTCGCGCGGGAACGTGACGTCGACCTCGACGGGGGTGAGGCCGCAGCCGCCCGCGGCGAGCGCGGCGGCGAGGAGCACGGCGCGAGGGGTCATCGTCCGATCTCCTCCGCGCTGATCTGGCGGAAGCGACAGAACGCGCCGAGGTCGCCCGCGAGGGCGCTCACCGCGCCCGGGCACGTCGCCGTCGAGCCTGGCGGGTCATAGCGCCAGATCTCGTAGGGCGAGACCACGTTGCCCAGCTCGTCGAAGTCCACGTTGCCGCTCGCCCCCTGGTAGTCGATGTCGCGGTCGCGGCCGAGCTCGAAGAGCGCGTCGGCGAGCGCGCCCGCGCGCTCGAAGTCCGGCTCCGTCTGGCGCGTCGAGACCTCGCGCAGCGCGTCGCGCACCGCGGTCCCGTCCGTCGAGCCGGCGCGCTCGATCGCGAGCATGAGGAGCGCGGTCGCGTCGTACTGGTTCGACGAGAAGGGGATCGGCGCCTCGCCGCTCAGGCTCGCCTCGAAGGCGTCGCTGTACGCGTTGTACTCGGGCGTCGAGGCGTCGGTGATCGGAGAGGTCCCGTAGAAGTTCCGGATGAGCGCGGGGTCACCGGTCTCGTCGATGAACGAGGGCTCGCGGATCCCGTCGGTGCCGATCCACGTGACCGCGGGACCGGCGGCGGCGCTCCAGTCGCGCAGGATCGCGCCCGCGGAGCGCGGGAACGCGACCATCGCGACGCAGTCGGGGGCGGCGGCGACGACCATCGCGACCTCGGCGGTGTAGGACGGCTGGCCCTCGCTGATGGGGACGCGGATCGCGACGGTCACCCCGTCGGCGCGCAGGGCCGCGTCGATGGCCTCGCCGAACGGCTGGCCGTAGTCGTCGTCGAGGTGGAGGATCGCGACGTTCATGCAGGCGAGCGCGTCGGCCGCGAGGGCCACGACCTCGGACTGGAGCACGTCGGCCGCGATCGTGCGGAAGAAGAAGCGCGCCTCGGGCGCGAGGGCCGCGTTGAACGCGGTGATGCGGTCCGAGGTCGAGCAGCAGGAGAGCTGCGGGACGCGCGCCGGCGTGAGCACCGCGGCGAGCCCGAGGGAGATGCTGCTCGCGGCGCCGCCGATCACGCCGACCACGCCCTCCTCCACGAGCTGGTTGGCGAGCGCGGCCTGGAACTCGACGTCCGCCGTGTTCGTCTCGTCGTCGAGCGCGACGAGCTCGACGGGGCGCCCGCCGAGGAGCCCGCCCGCGGCGTTCACCTCGAGCACCGCGAGCCGCGATGCGTCCTCCCAGCCGGGTCCGGCGCCGCCCAGGCCTCCGGAGCGCGAGATCACCAGGCCGATCTTGATCGGCTCGAACGCATCCGGCGGGAGCGTGCGCTCCGGCCCGCAGGCGAGCCCGGCCGCGAGCGCCGCGGCCGCGATGGTCCACCGAGAAGTCATGTTCACCCCGGAGCGGATACTAATCGACCGGGGCGCCCGCTGTCACAGCCCGACGCGCCGGCTCAGCGTCTCGCCCGCGACGATCGTCACGCGGTAGGTCTGATCGATGCCGCGCTCGCGGTTCTGGAGGCGCAGGACGTGGCTCCCCGGCGGGAGCGGCAGCCGGATCAGCGGCGTCGTCCCGAGCGCGCGCCCGTTGAGCGAGACCGTCGTCCACGGCGTGGTCGCGAGGGTCAGGAAGCCGTTGCTCTCGCGCGGCGGCGCAGGCTGCTCGACCGGGGGCGGCAGCGCGGGCTCCGGCCGCGCTTGCTCCTCGTCGCGGCGTAGCCGCTCACGACGAAGCCGCTCGCGCCGCGCCGCCGCGAGGCGCTCCGCTTCGCGGGGGTCGCGGGCGGGCTCGTCGGCCGTGGGCGCGACGGGCTCGTCGAGCGGCGCGACGACCGGCGCGTCCACCACCGGGGCCACCACCGGGGGGTCCTCTGCGACCGGGTTCGCCGGCGGGTCCTCGGGCACCGGATCCATGGTCGTCGGCTCGACGCGCAGGACGCCGTCCGGCTCCGCCGGGCTCTCGCCGGTGCCCCCCGGCCGATCATCGATGCGCGTCGCCGCGCCCTCGGCGACCGGCTCGCCGTCGTCGTCGCCGAGCGGCAGGAGCAGCCCGAGCACGAGCGCGAGCAAGATCACGCACGCCACGATGGCGAGCTTCCAGATCCACGCGAGGCCCTTCTCCTCGCGCCGATCGCCCGACGGGTACGCGCCCGAGACCGCCGCTGGGGGGGGGGTCACCGAGCTCGACATCAACAGCGGCGAGGGCGTCGGCGTCGGCGTCGCGCCGCCCTGGGTGACGACCCCCGAGTGCGACGGCGTCAACATCTCTTGCGACGCGGAGCTCGCCGGCACGAGGCGCTCGATGGTCGCGGGGCTGATCGCCCCCGTGCCCTGCAGGCACTCCGCGAGCGTGCGCTTGTGGTGCTTGATGACGTCGGCGAAGCGCTCCTTCATCAGCCGCGCGACCTGCTTGCGGCCCGGCGCCTCGTGGAGCGAGCGCAGGTAGCGCTCGATGTCCTCCTTCATCTCCTGCGCGGTCTGGTAGCGCTCCGACGGATCGCGCTGGAGCGCGCGCATGCAGATGGTGTCGAGCTCGGTCGGCAGCTCGGGCCGGAACGCGCTCGGGAGCTTGATCTCGCCCTGCAACGTCTCGTGCAGCGTCGCGAGCTCGTTGACGCTCTTGAAGAGGCGCCGCCCGGTCAGCACCTCCCAGAGCACCACGCCCATCGACCACAGGTCCGAGCGCTGATCGACGTGCTGCCCCAGGGCCTGCTCGGGCGCGATGTACGCGTACTTGCCCTTGATGACGCCGGTCTTGGTCTCGACCACGTGCGTCGCGGCCTTGGCGATGCCGAAGTCGAGGAGCTTCACCATCCCGTTGTAGGTGATGAAGATGTTCTGCGGGCTGATGTCGCGGTGCACCACGCCGAGCTCGCTCCCGTCGAAGTCGGTGAGCTCGTGCGCGTAGGCGAGCCCGTCGAGCGCATCGGCCACGATGCGCGCGCTCTCCTCGATCGGCATCGCGAGGTTCTGCTGCCCCGAGATCCTCAGGAGCCGCTCGAGGCCCTGGCCGTCGAGGTACTCCATCGCGAGGAAGTGGTTGTCGTCGTGCTCGCCGACCTCGTAGGTCTGCACGCAGTGCGGGTGGTTGAGGCGCGCGGCGAGGCGGGCCTCGTCGAGGAACATGTCGATGAAGCCCGGCTCCATCGCGAGGTGCCGGTGCAGCCGCTTGATCACCGTGAGCTTGCGGAAGCCGCCCTTGCCCTCGACGACCGCGAGGTTGACCTCGGCCATCCCGCCGTGCCCGAGCTTGCCGATCAGCGTGTACTTGTCGAACGGCTGGGGCGGGATGGCGACCAGCGAGTAGGCCTTGTGCGCCTCGACGGTCGTCGGCCTGTTTGGTTCGCTCACCGCCATCGGTCCCCCGCCGCACCCCACTCCTGCGGCTCGGCCGAAGTGTCCGATCTGGACACGCGCCTGTCAACGCACGAAGCGCCCGGAAATCCTACCCTTTGGGGTGGAGGCCGTGCTTGCGCACGAGCTTGTGGAGGTACTTCCGGTCCATGTCGGCCGCGCGCGCGGCGGCGGAGATGTTCCCGTCGGCCTGCTCGAGGAGCCACGCCACGTAGCGCTGCTCGAAGAGCGCTTCGAACTCCGTCTTGGTGTCCCGGTAGCTCTTGGCGGGGTCGAACGGCGGCAGGACCACCGCCCCCGTCGCCGGCGCGGGCGCGCTCGCGCTCCCCGCGAAGGGCAGCATCCCGAGCTGCACCTCGTCGCGGCCCGCGGCCCCCGAGAGCAGCGCGGCGCGCTCGATCACGTTGCGCAGCTCGCGCACGTTGCCCGGCCAGTCGTGCGCGACGAGCGCGTCCATCACCTCGGGCCCGAGCGTCGTCGGCGTGGTCCCCGACGGATCCGAGGCCGCGATGCGCGCGAGCAGCGCGCGCGCGAGCACGGGGATGTCCTCGCGGCGCTCGCGCAGCGGGGGGAGCTCGATCGGCACGACCGCGAGGCGGAAGTAGAGGTCCTCGCGGAACTTCCCGCGCTCGACCTCCATCTTGAGGTTCCGCTTCGAGGCCGCGATCACGCGGATGTTCACCGCGTGCGCGGTGTTCCCGCCGACGCGGCGGAAGCTCCGCGTCTCGAGGACGCGCAGCAGCTTGGGCTGCAGGTCGAGCGGCAGCTCGCCGATCTCGTCGAGGAACAGCGTGCCGCCGTGCGCGAGCTCGAACGCGCCCTGCCGCGTCGCGCTCGCGCCGGTGAAGGCGCCCTTCTCGTGGCCGAAGAGCTCGCTCTCGATCAGCGAGCCGACCACCGCGCCGCAGTCGACCACGATGAAGGGTCCCTTGCCGCGCGGGCTGTTCGCATGGATCGCGCGCGCGAGCACGTCCTTGCCGGTGCCCGTCTCGCCGCCGATCAAGACCGTCGCGTCGGTCGGCCCGAGCCGCTCGAGCAGGCCGAACACCGCGCGCATCGAGACCGACTTCCCGACCGCCTCGCCGTACGTGTTCGAGTCCGAGGGCAGGATCTCGATGCGCTCCGAGAACGGCCGGACCTTGAGCTCGACCTTGCCGACGGTGATCACCGCGCCGGGCTTGAGCCAGGCCTCCTTGATCTCGGCGCCGTCGAGGAGCGTGCCGTTGGTGGAGCCGAGATCGCGCAGCAGGTAGCCGCGGCGCTCGCGGATGATCTCGCAGTGCGCGCGCGACACCGTCTCGTCGGCGAGGACGAGCTCGTTCTCGCGCGACTTGCCGATGCGGAAGAGGTCGCCCTCGATCACCTTCTCGCGGCCGCGGCCCTCGCCCGACAAGATCACGAGCGCGCAGCGCGGCAGCTCGAGGATCCGCGGATCCCCCACGTGCGCGGTGCGCGGTTGCTCGGTCACGGGCGCAGTCTAACCCGAACGACGCCGTCCGCGGGCGCGGTGAGGCGGCCGCGGAGCGCGCGCCGCTCGCCCGCCGCGTCGAGGAGGAGCACGGAAACGTCGTAGTCACCCGGGCTCAGGTCGACCGCGTCGCGCACGAGGGCCGGCGCGCCGTCCGGCCAGCGCAGGGTGACCTCGCGGACCCGCTCGTCCTCCTGCAGGTACTCGATGCGCGCCTCGACCACCCGCGCGGGGTCGGGGAAGCGCAAGGCGACTTGCACCTCGCGAGGCAGCGCCCCGCCGACCTCGAGCCCGACCGCGACGAGGAAGAGCGCGAGGGCGAGGAGCGAGAGGCGCTTGCGGTTGCGCTCGAACCACTGGCGGAAGCGGCCGGGCGGCGCCTCCTCCGCGTCGTCCTCGTGGGCGTCCATCGGAGGACGGACGATAGCGTCACGGGACCGAGAAGCGAGCCTCGTGGGCGCCGGCGCGCGCGGTGTAGCGGCCCGCGGGGAGCGAGCCGAGGCTGTGCCAGGCGGTGAAGGGAGTCCCGGTGTCGGGCACGCACGCGCAGTCGTCGCGGACGCAGGAGAAGAGCGTCAGCGCGATCGTGCCGTCCGCCGCGACCTCGCTCCGCACCGCGGGCAGCGGCTCCGCGCAGCAGAGGAGCTGCGCGCCGTCGACGCCGAGCCACGTGATCGGCTCACCGATCGGACGCGCCCTCGCGTCGAGCGAGCGCACCTGCAGGCCGGCGGCCTCGATCGGGTAGCAGTCCTCGGGCGCGCGCACCGCGAGGGGGAGCTCGGTGCCGCCGAGCTGGCGGACGTAGTCCCCCGGGGGCTGGGTACTGCCGTACGCGTGTGCCTCGAACGGCGTGAGGACGTCGTCGCAGCTCGACCCGCAGTCGCAGAGCTCGAGCCCGACGTCGCCGTCGCGCTGGATCAGGCTCGGAGTGCAGCCACAGTCGGCGCTCGCCACGTGATGGAGCGTCACGTCGTCGGTCTGATCGGGGAAGAGCACGCGCGCCGCGGTCGCGCTCGCGGGGGCGGCCTCGCAGCTCGTCGGCGCGACGGCCTCGATCACGCACTCGAGCCCACCCGCGCGCACGAAGTTCGGCCCCGGGACGAGGGGCCCGATCGTCACGGCGCGCTCCTCGCCGGGACCGACGCACTCGCACTCGGCGCAGCAGCCGCAGACGTCCGACCAGCGGGACGAGAGCGTCCAGAAGGCATCGCCGGGGAGCACCGTGACCTGGCCGGTGCCTCCGGCGCAGCACCCCGGGACGGAGTGCTGCACGAGCACCTCGACGCGGTCGCCGGGGGCGAACCGACCCATCGGGCACCGCAGGCCCTCGATGACTCCTGCGAAGGCGACGCACCCGGGGACACCCGCGTCGGGGGTCGCGCCCGGACCCGCGTCGCGCGGCGCGCCCGCGTCGCCCGACGGAGGCGCGCCGTGGAGCAAGAAGCACCCACTCGAGAGGGCGCCCGCGAGTGCCACGATGTGCCTCGAACACCGCACGATCCTCGGGCTCGCAGCTCGCGTGCCAGACGCCGCGCGGAATCGATCGCAGCCGGGGATGTTGCCAACCGCCCCGAGGCCCACTAACCCGGCGCTCAACGCGATGAAGCGATCCTTCTTCCCCCTCCTCGCCCTGTGCGGCCTCGTGGCCTGCGGCGGCGGCACCCCCCGGCCCGACACCGCGCGCGCGAGCGAGGAGGAGGACGACGACGAGTACGTCGACGAGGAGGAGGAGGAGGACGACGACGAGGACGACGAGGACGACGAGGACGAGGACGACACGATCGACCCGGCCGCGATGCGCGGGCTCGTCGTGAGCCTCGAGCTCGGCGAGCCGACCGCGGTCCCGGGCACCGGCGTGACCCTGCGGCCGCCCGCGGGCGCCGAGCCGATGCCGTTCGCCGCGGGCTTCCTCGCGCTCCGGGAGCGCGTGCAGATCTCGGTCGCGGTGGTCGAGGGCGAGCGCGAGGTGCTCGACGCGCTCCGCACCGGCGGCGATCCGAACGCGCCAGCGCCCGCCGCGGAGTCGGAGCACGAGGTCGCGGGACAGACCGGCCGGCTCGGCCGCGACGAGATCCGGACCTCGCAGGGCGTGCTCGAGCGGCAGTGGCTCCTCGTGCACGACGGCACCCGCGGGCTCGGGGTGATCGCGACCTACGAGGGGGACCGCGCGCGCGGCTACCGCGCGCCGATCCGCGAGCTCCTCGAGAGCGTCGCGTGGGACCGCGCGGCGCCGCTCGACGCGGCCGCGGCGCTCGGGATCGACGTCGGCCCGGTCGAGGGGCTCGAGCTGAGCCATCGCTCCACCGCGAACCTCGTCCTGCTCGAGCCGGGGCGCCCGTTCCCGCCTCGTCCCGGGCAAGTCGTGTTGACGGTGTCGCCGCTGCCGGCGCGGGTCCCCGAGGACCGCGCGATGGGCCTCTGCCCGCAGCTCGCCGCGCGCTTCCTCCCCGCGCCGGAAGAGGAGGTCAGCCACGAGGCCGACCTCGAGGGCGGCGCGCTCCGCGGCTGCGAGCGCGTCGCGGCGGCGGAGCTCCCGGACGGCTCGCGGGTGATCGCCTACGCGGCGCTGCTCTTCCACGAGGGCACGCCGATCCTGGTCTCGGGCACCGTGGAGGAGGCCGGCCTCGCGACGTGGCGGCCGCGCTTCACCTCCGCGGCGCAGAGCGTGCGGGTGCGCTGAGCTCGGGAGTCGTCGATCTCGCTTCGCGGCGGTTCCGCGCCGACGGCGCGAGATCGCCGGTGCGAGGAGCGGAGAGCCGCCCCGACTCGGCTCAGCGCACCGCCTCGCGGACGGAGTCGTAGTCGAGGGTGCTCGCCGGGACGAGGCGGCTCGCGCCGAACACCTCGTCGAGGAGGTCCGGATCCTCGCGGTCCTCGTGCAGGTGGAGCAGCGCCTCGCGCGCCGCGTCGAGCCGGTCGACGTCGAGCGTCTTGGACGCGCAGATCACGTCCGGCGGGATCGGCGGGGTCATCAGGATCGGGCGCATCCCGTCGGACCCCGCGTACGGGTACCAGCCGGCGAGGACGATCTCGTCGGTGCCCGGGCGCGTCTGAGCGTGCGTCGCGCCCGCGTCGGCCTCGCCGCGCAGGACCGCGCGGACCGCGCCGCCGTGGCTCCCCTCGAAGCGCTCGTCTCCGAACAGCTCCGCCGGCTCGAAGCCGGCCGCGCGCAGCGCGTGGCGCACGAAGAGGTAGCCGCCCGCGGAGTCGCGATCGACCCACGCCATGCGCTTGCCCGCGAGGTCCGGCAGCGCGCGGATCGAGGACTCGGTCGGGACGAAGAGCACGCCGCGGTAGCCGTCGCCGAGCGAGCGCTCGATCGCCGCGAGCAGGCGCAGCCCCGCGGCGACCTCCGCGCGCACGAACACCGCGGGGGGCATCCACCCGAGCTGCGCGTCGCCCAGGCTCATGCGCGAGGCGAGCTCCGCGTACGAGCGCGTCGAGACCACCTCGACCGGCTCCCCGAGCGCGCGCCCGAGCCGCGCGCCGAAGCGCCTGCGCACCTCCGTGCCCTCGGCGTCGAGGTGGACGGGCCCCATCGCGAACGTCAGCGCCGACACGCCCGGGAGGGTACCAGCCCGTGCCATGCTCGTCGTCATGAGCGAGCTCTTCGACGGCGGCCTCTTCGGGCCGGGACAGCCCTGCTTCGGCTGCGCGCCGGACCACCCCGCCGGGTTCCGGCTGCGCTTCGCGCGCGAGGGCGACGACGTGGTGACGCGCTTCACGCCGAGCCCACGCTACGAGGGCCCGCCCACGATCATGCACGGCGGCCTCGTCGCGACCCTCGCCGACGAGATCGGCGCGTGGGCGGTGATCCTCCTCTGCGACAAGTTCGGGTTCACCGCGGAGATGCAAGGTAAGTTGCACCGTCCGATCCGCACCGGCCAGGAGGTGCTCGGCCGTTGGCGCATCGCGAAACCGGGCGCGCGCGTGGTGGGCGTGGAGGTGGAGCTCCACCAAGCCGACGCGCTCGCGTACCGCGGCGAGCTCCGCTTCGTGCTGCTCGATCGCAGGGGCGCCGAGCGCCTGCTCGGCGGACCGCTCCCCGCGGCGTGGGAGCGCTTCGCCCGCTAGAGTCAGGGCGCCGGCTGGACCACGACCTCGCACGTGTGCGCGGCGAGCGGGTTGTACGCGCCGCTGTACACGACGATCGAGCCGCTCTCGGGGCACGGGAGCATCGCGCGCGGGCAGCAGTCGCCGCCGAGACCGCAGAGCTCCATGTCGCAATAGCTATTGTCATCGGCGGCGAGCGCGCGGCCCGAGTCGCAGCCGGGATCGTCGGCCCCGTCGCACACGCGGAGGAACGCGTCGCCGGTGCACGCGCCGAGCCCGCAGACCGCGGAGCAGCCGACCTCGAGCGGAGTGCCGGGCGTGCACGCGAACGCGCCCTCGCGGCGCAGCCCGCAATTGCGGCGCGTCCCGGCCCTCACGCGCTCCGGGCACGGCAGCGTCACGTCGTCGGGCCGGACCGTGATCGCCACCTCGGCGGCGTTGTTCGTGTAGTCGCGCTCGAGGAGCCGGCCCTCGTAGTTGAGCTCGACGTGGAGCACGTAGTCGCCCGGCGGGACGTCCGTCACGTCGATCCACTGGCAGTCGAGGTACTCGAAGTAGACGTCCTGGAAGCCGCGCTGGATGCCCTGGTTGTCGCAGGTGTAGAGGAGGCCGCGCACGTCGTTGTCGGGGTAGGTGTACGTGTCGAGCAGGCAGGTCGCCTGCTTGTGGCCGGGCGCGACCACCGCGCCGCTCGCGTCGCGCAGCTCGAAGCGCGCGTAGCTGTCGAAGTGGTAGTGGTCGTGGCACGCCGAGAACGTGAAGAGGGACTCCATCGTGCGCGGATCGCCGAGGTAGAGGTCGGCGGTCCCGGTGTTCGGCGTCCAGGTCGCGAACATGAGCAAGCGCCGCCAGCCCGTGCGGCCCACGCACGCCTCCGCGAGCGCGCAGTCGTCCGCGCCGAAGTCGCGCCAGACGAGCTCGTACTGCCCCTCGACGCGCGACGCGTCGAACCAGATGTCGGCGGCCGGGCACGCGCCGTCGGCCTCGCGCGGGACGCACTCGAACGCACCGAGCTGCGGGCTGCAGCACTCGGACGCCGCGCACGCCGGCGCGCAGCGCCCCGTCCAGTCTCCGTCGCACTCGACGCCGAGCACCGGATCGCACCCGGGCCCCGTCCACGGCGCCGCGTCGCCCGCGTCGGAGCCCGCGTCGGTCCCCGCGTCGGTCCCCGCGTCGGTCCCCGCGTCGGCGCCGGCGTCCATCGCCCCCGCGTCCGGGGGCGCGGGGGTCCCGCACGCGGCGAGGAGCACGGCGGCGAGCCCGCGCCTCAACGCTCGGACAGCCGCTTCTCGACCAGGCCGAAGACCTTGCCGTACGCGACGGGGAGCGTGCGCTGCACGGCGTCGATCACGTAGGCGTCGGGCCCGACGAGGACGCGGTCCTTGCGCGCGGCCATCGCGTCCGCGATCGTCTTCGCGGCCTGCTCGGGGGTCGTGCGCGCGATCTCGTCGAAGCGCGCCGCCGCGGTCGCGGGGTCGAGGCCGCTGGCGTTCGCGCGCATCCGCGCCGCGCGCGCGATGTTCGTCTTGATCCCGCCCGGGTGCACGCAGAGCGAGGTCACGCCGGTGCCGCGCAGCTCCTGGCGCAGCGCCTCGGTGAACCCCCGCACGGCGAACTTCGTCGCGTTGTACGCGCCCTGGTACGCGACGCCGATGATCCCGAACACGCTCGAGAGGTTCACGACCCAGCCGTCGTTCCGCTCGAGGAGGTGCGGGAGGTAGGCCTTGGTGCCGTACACCACGCCCCAGAAGTTGATGCCGACGATCCACTCGAAGTCCTCGTAGTCGAGGTCCACGATGGTCTGGCTCACCGCGACGCCCGCGTTGTTCACGATCGCGTCGACGTGCCCGTGCGCGTCGAGCACGCGGTCGCGGAAGGCCTCGACCTCGGCGCGGCTCGCCACGTCGACGCGGCCGCTCGTCACGCGCCGGCCGAGCCGCTCGATGGACCGCGCGGTCTCGGCGAGGCCCTCTTCGTTGACGTCGCAGATCGCGACGTCGCTCCCGCGGGTGGCGAGCTCGAGGGCGAGCGCGCGTCCGATCCCCGACGCCGCACCCGTGATGACCGAGACCCGTCCGTCGAAGCTCATGCTGCGGTGATAGCTCGTGACATGCTGCCACGCATGCGGGCCGCGATCTTCGACATGGACGGGCTGCTCATCGACAGCGAGCCGCTCTGGCGCGAGGCCGAGGTCGAGGTCTTCGCCACGGTCGGTCTCACGCTCACGCTGCGCGAGTGCGAAGAGACGACGGGCCTGCGCATCGACGAGGTCGTCGCGCACCGGCACGCGCAGCGGCCGTGGACCGAGCCCGCGCAGCCCGTGGTCGTGGCGCAGATCGTCGATCGGGTGATCGCGCTCGTCGGCGAGCGCGGCGCGCCGCTGCCGGGCGTGGATCACGCGATCGCGACGTGCCGCGCTGCGGGCCTGCGCCTCGCGCTCGCGTCGAGCTCGCCCGAGCGGCTCATCGCCGCGACGCTGGCGAAGCTCGGCCTCACCGACGCCTTCGAGGTGATCGCGTCGGCCGAGCACGATCGCTACGGCAAGCCGCACCCCGCGGTGTTCCTGCGCTGCGCGGAGCTCCTCGGCGTACCCCCGACCGAGTGCCTGGTCCTCGAGGACTCGCTGAACGGGGTGATCGCGGCCAAAGCCGCCCGCATGACCTGCGTCGCGGTCCCCGAGCGCCCGGACCCGCGCTTCGCGATCGCCGACCGCGTGCTCGCGTCGCTGCGTGACCTCGCGCTCTGAGCGTCACTCCTCATCGATCAGACCGGCCTCGCGCGCGCGCTCGTGGAGCCGCTGCTTCAGCAGGCTGAAGCGCTTGCGCACGCGCGCGACCGCGCGGGGGTCCTCGCCCTCGCCGAGCACGCGCGCGACGTCCTCCCATGCCATCTGGCGATCGACGCGCAGGATCAGGAGCTCGCGGTCCTCCTCGGGGAGCTCGTCGCGGAGCGCGGTGAACCGATCCTTCACCGCGGTCTTCAGCCACGGTCGCGTCGCGGTGCGCACCTCGAGCGCCACCTCCGAGATCTCGCTCAGCTCGCGGCGCCGGCGCTCGTGCGGCGAGCGGCGGTAGCGCGCGTGGGCGTGCCGCGCGAGGACGTAGAGCCAGGTGCGCATCGACGACTCGAAGCGGAACGAGGGCAGGCCGCGCCAGAGGTCCTCGCACGCCATCGCGAAGACCTCGTCGGCGACCGAGGCGTCGCCGCAGGCCGCGACCAGGTACCCGAGGAGCTCGCCGCCATAGCCCTCGAGCGCGCGCGTGGCCGCGCCCTTCGCGTCGCCGGCGGCGGCGCGCTCTCGGATCGCGGCCTCGAGCGCCTCGTCCATCGCCCGCGATCCTACGCCGCCTCGGCCTTCTTCGGCGCGATCCGCGGCGCGAACCACTCCGCGGTCGCGCGGATCACCGCCTCGGCGTCGCGCGGCTCGAGCCCGAGCTGCGAGCGCGTCTTGGTCGTGTCGTACCAGGCGAAGCGGCCGAACAGATCGTGGACCGCCGCGCGCGTCAGCGTCGGCGGCTTGCCCGAGATCGCGGCGCCGAGCTCCATCGCGCCCGCGACCGTGGAGAAGAGCCAGCGCGGGAGCGTGAGGTGCTTGACCTTCACGCCGGCCACGCGCTCGACGAGCGCGCCGAGCTCGCGGTTGGTCAGGTTCTCGCCGCCGACGATGTACCGCTCGCCCGCGACGCCGCGCTCGAACGCGCGCACGTGCGCCTCGGCCACGTCGCGCACGTCGACGACGTTCCCGCCGCCCTCGACCGTCGCGCCCTCGCCGCGGAGCATGTCGAGGACGAGCTTGCTGGACGGCGTCACGCGGTGGTCGTGCGGCCCGAGCACGAGCGTCGGCAGGATCGTGCAGAGCTCGAGCCCGAGCTCCTGCGCGAGCTCGAAGGCGCGGCGCTCCGCGGTCTGCTTGGCCACGTAGTACGGGACGGTCAGCCCCTGGGCCCAGTGCTCCGCGTCGAGGAGCTGGTCGGCCGAGGTCGAGCCGCCGACCGCCGCCACGCTGCTCGTGACCACCGCGCGACGGATCCCCGCGGCCGCGGCCGCGCGCAGCACGTTCCCGGTCCCCTCGATCGCGGCCCGCAGGATGCTCTCGTCGCCGTCCTTGCTCCAGAGCGCGAACACCGCCGCGCAGTGGAAGAGCGCGTCGCACCCCTCCATCGCGGGCCCGAGCGTCTCGGGCGCGAGGATGTCGCCCTCGGCGAGCTCGACGTCGAGCCCCTCGAGGCCCCGGCGATCCGAGCCCGGCCGCACGAACGCCACGACCTCGACGTCCCGCGTGAGCAACGCCCGCACGACGTTCGCTCCGATGTGTCCGTTCGCTCCCGTGACGATGGCTCGCTTCATCATGATGTCCTCCCGCTTCGGAACGAGAGAGACGGACCCGGCGGGACGTGAACGAAAATGATCGCGGGTGGGGTAAATTGGCGCCGGGGAACCCGTGGCCGAGCCGATCACGCCGGACTCGTTGCTCGAGCGGATCGCGCACGCGCCGACCGTCGTGCCGCTCCACGCCGCGGCGATCCCCTCGCGCTACGTGGTGAAGGGCGTCCTCGGCGAGGGCGGCTTCGGCGTCGTCTACGACGTCCTCGACACCGCGCGGGGAGAGCGGCTCGCGCTCAAGACGCTGCACCACGTCGCGCCCGACGCGCTCGTGCGGTTCAAGCGCGAGTTCCGGAGCCTCGTGGACCTGCGCCACCCGAACCTCGTGCGCCTGCACGAGCTCGGGGGCGAGGGGCGCGACCTCTACTTCACGATGGAGCGGATCGAGGGCGCGCGGTCCTTCGAAGCGTGGGTCGACGGCGACGAGGCGCGCCTGCGCGAGGGCCTGCGCCAGCTCGCAGCGGGCCTCGCCGCGCTGCACGCCGCGGGCGTGCTCCACCGCGACCTCAAGTCGGGCAACGTCCTCGTCGATCCGAGCGGGCGCGTGGTCCTCGTCGACTTCGGCCTCGCCCGCGAGGTCGCCGCGGACGCGAGCACCCAGCTCGCGGGGACGCCGCTCTTCATGGCCCCCGAGCAGTGTGCGCAAAAGGAGTTGACGGCGGCGATCGACCTCTACGCCCTCGGCGTGATGCTCTTCCACGCGCTCTCGGGCCGCTACCCGTTCGACGGCACGACGCTCGGCATGATCGTGGCCAAGCAGACCGAGGACGCGCCCCGCCTCGGCGACGTCGCGCCCGACGCGCCCGCCGACCTCGCCGCGCTCGCCGACGCGCTCCTCGCACGCGATCCCGCCACCCGCCCGAGCGCGCGCGAGGTCCTCGCGCCGCTCGGCGCGCTCGCGCCACGCTCCGCGGCCGCGGAGCCGTTCGTGGGTCGAGCCACGGAGCTCTCGAGGCTGCGCGCGATCGTCGAGTCGCGGCGCGGGATCTTGGCGCGGATCGAGGGGCCGAGCGGGATCGGCAAGACCGCCCTCCTCGACCAGCTCGCCCGCGACCTCGACGGCGCGTGGGTGCTGCGCGGTCGCTGCCATCCGCGCGAGAGCGTCCCCTACAAGGCCTTCGACGAGGTGATCGACCAGCTCGCGCGCCGCCTCGCGAAGCACCCCGGCGCCGCCTCGATCCTCCCGCGCGACGCGGCCTCGCTCGCCGCGCTCTTTCCCGTGATGCGGGCCGTGTACACCCCGCTCCCGGGCGACGTCGCGGAGCGCGCGCGCGGCCTCGCGGCGCTGCGCGAGCTCTTCGCCCGCCTCGCGCAAGCGCGCACCGTGGTCGTCGCGATCGACGATCTCCAGTGGGGCGATTCCGACAGCGCGCGCCTCCTCGTCGAGCTCCTGCGCCAGCCCGACGCGCCGGCGATCACGATCGTGGCCACCGCGCGCGACGGCGACGCGGGCGCCCTCGTCGACGCGCTCGGCACGCTGATCGACGCGGAGGTCGAGCTGCGCGAGGAGACGATCCCGCTCGGGCCGCTCGAGCCCGCCGACGCCCGCGCGCTCGCGGGCGCGCTCACCACCGACCCGGCGCGCGCCGACGCGATCACCCGGGCCGCCGAGGGACACCCGCTCTTCCTCGCGGAGCTCGCGCGCGGCGAACGCGACGAGGACCTCGAGCACCTGCTCGCGCGGCGCATCGCTGCGTTGCATGAAGCACAGCAAGACGTATTGCGCCTCGTCGCGGTCGCCGGCCACGTCGTCGCGCCCGAGGCGCTCACCGAGGCGCTCGGCCTCCCGGTCCGCGACGCGATCGACGCGCTCGTGGACGCGAAGCTCCTGCGGGCGAGCCCGGAGGGCGTCCGCGTCTACCACGATCGGATCGGCGAGCACCTCGCGGAGCGGCTCGATCCGGCGCGCCGGCGCGCGCTCCGCGCCGCGCTCGGGTCCGCGCTCGCGCGCCTCGACGCGGACCCGGAGCAGATCGCCGCGCACTTCGACGCGGCGGGCGATCCGAGGGCCGCCGAGTACCTCGAGCGCGCCGCGCGCCGGGCGTCGGCCGCCTTCGCGCACCGTCAGGCCGCCGCGCTCTTCGAGCGCGTGCTCGAGCTGCGCCGCCGGGAGGGGATCTCGCGCGAGGCCGCGTATGCGCTGGAGCGCGATCGGGCCCACGCGCTGCGCGCCGCCGGCCGCGCCCGCGACGCGGCCGAGGCCCATCTCACGGCGGCGGCGCTGGCCCCCTCCGCCGAGGCGCGCCGGCTCCGCAGCCAGGCCGGCGTGCTGCTCGCGCTCGGCGGCCACCTCGATCGCGCGGTGGAGGTGTTCGCGGCCGTGCTCGACGAGGTCGGGGTGCGCCTGCCTCGCAGCCCGCTCGAGGCGACGGCGCGGATCGCGGCCGCCACTGCGACCGGCTGGCTGCGCGGACGCGGCCGACGCGCCCCGCCGACCGGCGAACAGACCGAGCGGCTCGACGCGCTCTACGACGCCTACTTCGTGCTGATGTTCACGCGCCCCGTCTACGGCCTCGCCGCGGCGACGATGTACCTGGCCGAGGCGAAGGGCGTCGACTCTCCGCTCGAGCGCTTCCGCGTGGCCGAGATCGAGGCGCTCATCGAGGTCTCACGGCGCGGCGCGGGCGCCGTCGACGGCGCGATCGCCGAGCTCTCCCGCGCCTTCGCGGAGCTCGCCGGGACCGAGGATCCGCGGCACTCGATGCAGCGCCGCCTGATCGAGGGCGCGATCCTCAACTTCGGGATGCGCTTCCTCGAGGCGCAGCGCGCGCTGGGCGAGGGCATCTCGATCGCCGAGCAGCTCGGGCTCGCCTGGGAGCTCCGTCCGATGAGCGCCCGCGGCGTGATCACCAGCACCTACTACATCCTGGGCGACGTCCCCCGGGCCCGCCTGGCCGTGCCCGCGATCGTCGTCGACGCGAACGAGCGCGACCAGCTGCTCGTGTGGATCCTCGTCGCGTTCCACCACTGGTGGGTGCGCGGGATGCAAGAAGGCTTTCACATCGCGGAGCGCGCGCGCGCCGAGATCGCCGAGCGATGGCGCTCGCGCGGGAACGAGCTCCAGGACTGGTGGATGCGGATCGCCGACTTCAACATGGCGATGCTCGAGGGGGACGCCGAGCGCGCGTACGCGCAGATCTCGCAGCGCTTCGGCGAGGCGCTGAAGCAGCGCGCGTTCGCGACGCGGTTCCACTACCTCGAGGGGCGCATGATGATCGGCCGCGGCGCGCTCGCGCTCGCGACCGCCGACGCGCGCCGGCGGGACAAGCTCCTCCGCGAGGTGCGCGCGATCTGCGCCGAGCTGCGCGAGGAGCCGGTCCCGTGGGCGCTCGCGACGGCGCTCGGGCTCGAGGCGGGCCTCGCGAGCCTCGAGGGCGACCGCGACGCCGTGCGCCGCGCGCTCCGCAGCGCGATCGCGGCGTGCGACGAGGCGGGCCTCGTGTTCGTCGCGGCCGTCGCGCGGCTCGAGCTCGCGGACATGGAGGACGACCCCGCGCTCCGCGCCGAGGCGGAGCGCTTCTTCGAGGCCGGCGCGATCATCGATCCAACGCTCGGCGCGCGCTACATGCTGCCCGGCCGCTTCCGCGTCAACGGAAGCCTCAGGCCGTAGACGAACGCCCCATGACGCGGCGCGCGGCGCGCCGCGTACGCTGCCTCGGGTCGGCTCCCGCGTGAGCCACCTACGGAGGCGAGACGATGGGATACACGTTCAGGGGGTTCGCGATCGCGGCGCTCGTCGTCGGAGCGTGCATCGCCGCGGCTCCGTCGCGGGTCGAGGCGCAGTCCATCGGCACCCCCCTCACCCTCACCGCCGAGGCGCAGTACGAGCTGGACGAGATCGACTCGCAGGCCACGACGGCGACCATCCTGCTCGCCGTGGGGATCCCCACCCACATCGTCGGCCTGGGCGTCGCGGCGCTCGGCATCCTCATCGGGGCCGCGGCCGCGGTCGCCGGGGGAGGCGACGGATCGCTCATCGTGCTCGGCCTCGTCGGCGCCGGCGTCGCCGCCGCAGGCCTCGTGATGCTCCTGATCGGCGCCAGCCTGGACATCGGATCCGGCTCCCGGCGCGACCGGTGGCGGCAACGCCACGGGGTGAGCGCGAGCCTCCTCCCCACGCTGGCCATCGGACCGGAGGGCGGCACGTTGGGCCTCGCCGCGGCCTTCTGATCGCGGGCCGGGCCGTCAAGAGGACTTGCGGGACGCGCGCAGCCCGACGAGGGCCAGGGCGACGAGGACCAGCCCGGGCGGTGCGCCGCGTCGTGCGCCGATCGCGCAGCCCGACGCCATCGGGGCGGCGCCGCCCGCGTCGGTCCCGGAGGACGGCGCGGCGTCGCCCGGCGCGAGCACGCCGGCGTCGAGCGCCCCGGCGTCGGGCACGGAGGCGCCCGCGTCCGCGCGGCCGGCGTCGATCGCGGGGACGCCGGCGTCGATCCCCGGCGGCGCCTCGCCCGGCGGGTGCGCCGCGAGGAACGCCTGGATCGCCCCGAACGCCGGCTTCGCGCGGTAGTCGCCCGGCCACGCGCGCTCGCCCGCGTGGTTCGCGCGCGTGATCCCGAAGCCGTCGATGTCGCACGTCGGCAGGAACGGCACGCAGTCCACCGCCTCGTAGAAGAACGTGTTCGTCCACCAGTCGCGGCGCCACTGCTCCTCGAGCACGCGCCGCACGTAGGTCGCCTGGTTCGCCTCGTCCGCGGCGTCGCCCGGCGTCGCGCGGTAGCCGGTCTCGGTGATCCACACCTCGCCGGTCCAGCCGTGCCGGTCGAGCACCTCCCGCAGGCTCGCGCGGGTGAACGAGGCGCGCCGCATCTCGAGCGCCTCGAGGAAGCGGTCGCCGTCCCACACCTCGGTGCCCGTCTCCGGCCAGCCCTGGTAGATGTGGTGCGCCACGATGTCGACGCTCCCGATCCCGCGCGCGAGCACGCGGTCGAGGAACACGTCGTAGTCGCCGACGTGCGCGAGGTCGGGGCCGAGCACTGCGCACTCCTCGCACGCGTGGCGCACCGCGTCCGCGCCCGGCGCGAGGATCGTGTCGAGGTAGCCGTCGGCGTCGCCGTCCCAGAAGTGATCGAGGTTCGGCTCGTTCCAGATCCCGTAGTGCGTCACGCCGCGCGCCGAGTAGCGCCGGACCGCGGCGTCGACGAACGCGACCCACTCGGCGCTCGACGCGGGCTCGTCGTTGCCCGCGTTGCCGTCGGGGTGCCGCTCCGCGACGCGCGGGACCCACGCCGGCGTGTAGGCGAGCGTCATGTAGACGCGCAGCCCGCGCGCGTGCGCGCGCTCGACGACCTCGTCCATGAAGCCCCAGTCGAAGGCGTCGGGCCGCGGCTGGAGCTGGAACCAGTTCGCGTCGACCCGGATCCAGTCCGCGCCGAGCGCGACCACCAGATCGAGGGTCGAGGCGTCCGGGACGTGGGTGTTGATGCCCACGCCCTCGTCCCCGAGCTCGGCGAGCGCGGGCGCGGGGAGGAGGACGAGCAAGGCGAGGACGGTGGATCGGAGCATCCGCGGGCCCTCGGCAACCCGCGTGCCCGCCGGTGGCCGAATCGGTTCGGCCGCAGCCCGGCCGCGAGCGTCCGGCGCGCCCGACAGCCGCGCCGCGCCCTCTCGTCACACGGGAAGGAGCGCCCGCCGCAGCGCGGCCGCGTCGTGCACGAGCGCGTCCGCGAGCGCGAGCTCGTCGGCGCGGCCCGAGCCCCAGGTCACCGCGATGGTGTGGACCCCCGCCGCGCGGCCCGCCTCGACGTCGTGGATCGCGTCGCCGACGAACGTGACGCGGCGCGACGGCGCCATGCCCAGGCCCTCGAGCGCGCGCAGGACGGGCTCGGGGTGCGGCTTGGGCCGCGCGACCTCGTCGCCGTAGATCTCCACGGCGAAGAGGCCGTCGATCCCGAGCGATTGCAAGCCTCGTTGCCCCCCCTTGCGCCGCTTGCTGGTGACGAGCCCGAGCGGGACGCCCGCGCCGTAGAGCGCGTGCACGACCTCGGTCACGCCGTCGAAGGGGCGCGCGAGCGCGGCGTGGAGCGCGTGGTTGTGCGCGACGTACGTCGCCGCGAGCGCCTCGAGCTCGTCCTCGTAGCCCCACCGGCGGAACTGGTCCTCGAGGGTGGTGCCGAGCCCTGCGAGCACGTCCTCGTCGCTGCGCGGCGGCAGGCCGTGGGCGGCCAGCGTGTGGCGGTAGCTCTCGAGGATGAGCGCGATCGAGTCGAGGAGCGTCCCGTCGAGGTCGAAGAGCACGGCGTCGAACACGGGCGGGCCTTAGCGCTCGGCGAGCGCGCTCGCCAGCGACGCGAGCCGGGCGCGCAGCGTGCTCG
>JAYRVK010000556.1:0-17533 GCA_041918555.1 Sandaracinaceae bacterium | reverse complement strand
CGTCGAGCGGGGCGGCCGCGTCGGCTCCCGCGTCCACGCCGGCGGGCGGCCCCGAGCAGGCGAGCAGCGCGGCCGCGAGGCCGAGCGTCCTAGTCACAGCTCACCGTGGTGAACGACGCACGGAACGTTGCATCCGTCGGGTTCCCGTTGAGATCGGTCACCCCGCCCGCCGGCACCTCGACGGTGTACGTCGTCGAGGGCGCGAGCAGGTGCACGGGCCACGCGTGCACCACGCCCTCTTGCCCCGAGAGGTGCGCCTCGATCGCGTTCCCCGCCGCGTCGCGGAGGATCACCGAGCCGCGGAACACGCTGTTCATCGACACGAACTCGGTGAAGGTCAGGCCGACCCGGGTGGTCAGCGGCTGGTCCGTCGCGCCGTCCATCGGGACCACCATGTTCACGGCGGGCGGGGTCGCGTCGACGGCCTCGGCGAAGGGCACGACCACGCTCGCCTGCCCGGGGATCGCGTCGTCGTCGACGCTCACGATGACCACGTTGCCGAGCGGCGTGAGCGTGTCGACGTCGCCGGTGTGCTCGTAGCGCACGAGCTGCGCGGGCGCGCGCGGGTCGCGCACGTCGAGCGCCGCACCGTACGCGCTGAAGCCGACGAACGCGGTGCCCTCCTTCAAGTACACGTAGCCGCCGTCGCCCCCGGGCGCCTCGAAGTCGCCGACGAGCGTGGGCGCGCTCGGATCGCGCACGTCGAAGATCGCGAGCCCGCCGCTGAAGCCGATGCGCGGATGGAACGCGTAGCCGCCGCTCACCATCCCGAAGTACGCGGGGAGCGGGACCGGCCGCCCGAGGCGATCGACCGTGCCGTTGGTGATCGAGTAGGTCCCGCCCGGGATCGGCCGCGGCGCTCGGGGATCGCGGATGTCGAGGATGGACGCGACGGACCCTTCGCTCGAGAACGCGTAGAGGAGGTTCCCGATCGCGATCACCTGGCCGACGCGGAAGAGCGGCTCGGGCTGGTACTGACCGACGAGCTCGGGCGCCGTGGGATCGGTCGCGTCGACGATGAAGATCCCGTTGTCGGAGGCCCCGACGTACACGTAGGGCGCCTGCCACGACGTGCTCATCACCGTGCGCATGTACGCGTCGGGGTAGCGCACCTCGGGGAGCGCGAAGTCGTTGATGCGCGCGGGCGCGGTCACGTCCGCGACGTCCCAGAACTGGATGCCGGTCAGCGACGCCACGACGACGAAGCGCCCGCCGACCGTCGAGTACCCGGTCGCGTGCGTCTCGCGGAGCTGCTCGTCCAGGACGTTCGCGACGAGGACGGGATCGCATGGATCGTCGAAGTCCCACACCGCGACGCCGCCGCGCCCGCGCTCGTGCGCCCACGGCCGCACGAGGTAGCCGTCGAGGAAGAAGCCGGTGTTGTGGTGGTTCTCGTCCGTGTCGCCGACCGGGAGGTACGCGCAGCCGACGCCGAGCTCCGAGGCGTCGAAGGCTCGCGCGGGCGCGCCGGGCCCCGCCGGAGGATCGAACGCATCCGGCGCGGGGAGCGGCTCGCCGCTCGGGGTGCCCGCGTCGCCCGTCCAGAGGTGGCAGCCGGTCGGCGGCGGACCCGCGTCGTCGCCCGCGTCGTGGCCCGCGTCGAGCGGCGCGCCGGCGTCGGCGCCGGCGTCCACGGGATCGTCGGGGGCGGGGCAGCCCGCGAGGAGCAGGACGAAGCAGAGAGAGCGCGCGCGCACGGGGACAATCTACCGGTAGACTGCGCGGTGTGCGCGTCGTCTTCATCTACGCCCCCCCGTGGAAGATCGCCGCGGAGGGGGAGCCGCCCTACCCGAGGGGCGAGGGCCCGCCGCTGGGCAAGCAGGCCGTCACGCTCGGCGGCGACTTCATCGAGGCGCCCTATGGGATGCTCTCGCTCGCGGCGCAGACGATCCGCGCAGGGCACGACGTCCGCACGCTGAACCTCTGCACGTACGCATGGACCGAGGTCCGCGAGATCATCGCCGCGCTCGACGCCGACGTGTTCGGGCTCTCGGTGTTCACGGCGAACCGCCGCGGAACGATCTTCCTCACCGAGGTCATCAAGGAGCTCCACCCGAAGGCGCACGTGGTGCTCGGCGGCCCGCACGCGACCGCGCTCCCCCGCGAGCTCATCGAGCGCTGCCGGGCCGTCGACTCGGTCTGCGCGGGCGAGGGCGAGGAGACCTTCGAAGAGCTCCTCGCCGCGCTCGAGAGCGGCGAGGAGCTCGCGGGGATCTCCGGGCTCACGGTGCGGGGACCGCTCGGCCCGCGCTACCGCCCGCCGCGCGATCGCATCAGGGAGCTCGACGCGCTCGCCGACTACCACGAGCGCTGGAAGAGCCCGTTCGTGATCACCTCGCGCGGCTGCCCCGGCAAGTGCACCTACTGCGGGAGCAACACGACGTGGGGGGTACGGCTCCGCTTCCACTCGGTCGCGTACACGCTCGACATGCTCGAGCGCACGGTCGCCGCGGGCGTCGCGCTGGTCGCCGTGAAGGACGACACGTTCACCTCGAACAAGAGGCGCGCGCGCGAGATCTGCGACGGCATCGTCGCGCGCGGCCTCCCGATGCTCTGGACCTGCGACACGCGCGTCGACGCGCTCGACGAGCCGACGCTCCTCGCGATGCGCCGCGCGGGCTGCGTGCGGCTGAGCCTCGGGATCGAGACCCCGGTCCCCGAGATCCTCGCCAAGATCAAGAAGAACCAGGACCCCGACGAGATCCTCGAGATCACGCGGCTGACCCAGAAATACGGGTTCTTCGTGCGCTACTACATGATGGCCGGCAACCGCGGCGAGACCTGGGACACGTTCCAGCAGAGCCTCGACTTCGTCCAGCAAGCGCGGCCGAACCAGTACCTCTACTCCCCGCTCGCCATCTACCCGGGCACCGAGGAGTGGACGATCTTCACGCGCGATCACGGCGTGTCCGTCGACATCTTCTTCGGCGAGGACTTCACCAAGCCCGTGGTGTTCCCCGAGACGCCGCCCGACGACGCGGCGCGCATCGCGCGCTGGCTCGCCGAGCACCCGGGGATCCACGACCTCCACCGCTACTCGGTCGCCGAGCTCGAGGGGGTGGCGGCGCGCGTGCCCGAGGCCCCCGCGGTGTGGATGGACCTCGCCGGCGCGTGCGTGGCGGAGGGGCGGCTCGACGAGGCGCGCGCTCACGTGGCGCGGGCGATCGCGCTCGGGCACCCGCTGCCCGGGATCGGCGACGCGCTGTTGGCGCGGGCGGCGCAGCTCGAGGGGGACGTCGCGGCCACGCGCGCCCACCTCGCGCGGGCCGCGCGGGACTACCCGCACGAGAACGTCATGCGATCGGCGCTCGCGTTCGACGCGTGGGAGGCGGACGGAGGCGTCGGTCCGACGCCGGCGGTGGACGTGGCCTTCACGTGGGAGCTCGCGTGCGAGCTCGTCCAGCCCACGAATCCCGGGCCGATCGACCGCGCGAGCCTGCCGTTCGGACCGCGCCGCGCCACGCCGCGGCGGCGGGCCGGCGCGTCGCTCCCCCTTGCCTGAGGTTTCAGGGGGGTTACGCTCGGCCCACCACTCGACGCGGGGCTGCCCCTGTGGGCCGCCCTCTGGTACAGTGGCTCGCGTCAACGACGGGGAGGACCCATGTCCAGTCAGCTCAGGCTCGCTTCACTGATCGCTCTCGCGCTCACGATGGCTCCGGCGATGGTCGCCGCGCAGCCGGACGCCGGCGCCTTCGACGGCGCGATCTACTGCGGGAACGGGTTCGTCGAGCCCTGGGAAGATTGCGACTGCTACGTGGACTTCCGCGACCGGATCCCCAGCGCCGACGGCTCGGACGGCGGCAAGGGTCCGCCCGAGGACAGCTGCTGCGACTGCGCTACCTGCAACTTCCAACCGCGCACCTACCAGTGCCGCGACGGCGGCTGGGCCGGCGTCTGCGACGCCGCCGAGTTCTGCACCGGTCGCAGCGACATCTGCCCGCCCGATCGACTCTCGCCGAGCGGCACCGAGTGTCGCCCCGCGACCGACCTCTGCGACGTGGCGGAGGTGTGCTCCGGGGTGACCCCGAACTGTCCCCCCGACGGCTTCGCCGGGAGCACGGTCGAGTGCCGCGCGTCCACCGGCGGGTGCGACCCGGCCGAGCTGTGCGACGGCCTCCGGATCCAGTGCCCGATCGACACCCGGGGTGCGGCGGGCAGCGTCTGCCGCGTCGCGGTCGGCCGCTGCGACGCCGAGGAGACCTGCGACGGATCGAGCGGCGCGTGCCCGGCCGACGGAAGGCTCGCCGCGGGGGCCGAGTGCCGCGCCGTCGCGGGTCTCTGCGACGTCGCGGAGACGTGCAACGGGGCGAGCCTCTTCTGCCCCGTCAACGCGTTCCTCGACGCGACGAGCGAGTGCCGCGCCGCCGCCGACCGCTGCGACCTCGAGGAGATGTGTCCGGGCGACGGGCCCGACTGCCCCGCCGACCTCGCCGCGCCGGACGGGCGCGCTTGTTCGGACGGGAGCGCGTGCAACGGCTCCGAGACCTGCATGGGCGGCAGCTGCGCCGCGGGCTCCGCTCCGACCTGTGACGACCGCAACCTCTGCACGGCCGACTCCTGCGCCGAGCCCGGCGGCTGCGCGAATACGCCGATCGCGGGCTGCTGCAACATCGACTCGGACTGCGACGACGGCGACCTCTGCACCGCGGACAGCTGCTCCGGGCCGGGCGGGACCTGCTCCTCGAGCCCGATCACGGCGTGCTGCGAGACGGACGCCGACTGCGACGAGCCGCTGGCCTGCCTCGACGCCGTGTGCGGGCCCGGGAACCGCTGCGTCACGACCCCCGTGCCGGACTGCTGCGAGTCCGACGCCGACTGCGACGACGGCCTGCCCTGCACCACGGGGACCTGCGACAGCGCGACCGGTGTGTGCTCCTTCGTCCTCGATCCCGCCTGCGAGTGCGTCACCGACGGTGACTGCGACGACATGAACACCTGCACGCGCGACAGCTGCAGCGGCGCCAGCGGATCGCCCCCGTTCACCTGCACGAACGAGATGACCGCGGGGTGCTGCCTCACCGACGACGACTGCGACGACGGCGACGAGTGCACGACGGACATGTGCGACGCCGCGACCGCGACGTGCTCGAGCGACCGGATCCCGGGCTGCGGCCGCGACGGCGGCGGCGGCTTCGACGACGCCGGCATGGGCGGAGAGGACGCCGGCGGCACGGGCCGCGACGCGGGCCCGATGGACGGCGCGACGGGGACCGGCGGCGACGGGTCCGTGGGCGACGCGGGCGGCGACATGACCGAAGGCGGCTGCGGCGCCTGCCACGCAGGCGCGAGCTCCTCGTCGCGCGGTGCGTGGGCGCTCCTGCTCGCGCTCGGCGCGGTGGTGGTCTGGCGCCGTCGGCGCTGAGCGCGATCGGTCAGAGAGCGAAGGGCTCCTTCGTGAGCTCTTCGCTCAACGCCCACAGGCGCGCGGCCGCGGCCTCGTCACGCGCCGCGCGCGACGTCGCGACCTTCCGCGGCGGGCCCGCCATCTCGAAGGGGCCCGCGGGGCCGATGTAGTCGCCCGTCCGGACCTCGGCGCTCACCGCCGCGCAGAGCGTCGGGAGCGCGCCTGCGCGCGCGCTCTGTCCGAACGACCCGTTGGCCCACCGCCAGAAGCGCTCGCCGAGCGCGGAGCCGGTCTCGACCGCGGCCGCTGCGGTGAGGTTCGTGCTGGTGTACCCCGGGTGACAGGCGGCGCTGATCACGCGCGGCGCGCGCCGGCCGAGCTCGTACATGAACAGCAGGTTCGCGAGCTTGCTCTGACCGTAGGCCAGCCACGGGTGATAGCCGCGCTCGCCGTGGAGATCCTCGAAGCGCATGCGCCCCCATCGGTGCGCGTGGCTCGCGACGGTCACCACGCGCGCCGGCGGCGCCTCCGCGTGACGGAAGAGGCGCGCGGTCAGCGCGAAGTGCCCCAGGTGGTTGGTCCCGATCTGCCGCTCGAACCCGTCGACGGTGTGCGCGCGCGGCAGCGCCATCACGCCGGCGTTGTTGATCAGCACGTCCACGCGCGCGTGGAGCGCGAGCAGCGCGTCGGTGAACGCCCGGACCGAAGAGAGGTCGGCGAGATCGAGCCGCAGCGCCTCGACGCGCGCGTCCGGTCGCGAGCCCCGCACCGTCGTGATCGCGCTCGCCGCGCGCTCGGGGCTGCGGCACGCGAAGACCACGTGCGCGCCCGCCTTCGCGAGCGCCGTGGCGGTCGCGAGGCCGATGCCGCTGTTGGCTCCGGTGACCACGAACACCCGACCGTCGAGCGGGGGGACATCGTTCTCGGTGAACCGCATGCGAGGCGAGCTTACGATCCACGCCGTGATCGACCACCCGCGCGTCGTGCTCGCCGGAGGCGGCTGGGTCCGCTTCGTCGAGCACGTGTTCGACGATCATCAGGCCCGCTTGCGGGCGCTCCTCGAGGAGCTGCCGCTCCGCGTCGAGGAGGTGGTCGTGTTCGGCAAGCGGCATCCGACGCCGCGCCGCACGAGCTGGCACGGCGATCCGGGCTGCGCGTACGCCTACTCGGGCCGGCGCTTCGAGCCCGCGCCCTGGACGCCGGGCCTCGTCGCGATCCGCGATCGGCTGGAGGCGCTCGAGGGGATCCACTTCAACGCGGTGCTCGCGAACCACTACCGCGACGGCTCGGACGCGATGAGCGCGCACGCCGACGACGAGCCCGAGCTCGGTCCGTCGCGCGACGACGTCCGGATCGCGAGCGTGTCGCTGGGCGCGCCGCGCCGCTTCGTGCTCCAGCACCGCGCCACCCGCGAGCGCCACGAGTGGGCGCTCGGCGACGGCAGCGTCTTCGTGATGGGCGGGCCGCTCCAGCGCGAGTGGGTGCACCGCGTGCCCCGCACCCGACGTGCCGTCGGCCCGCGGCTGAATCTGACCTTCCGCGTCGTCGTCTCGCGCTCTAGGATCGCGGGGCCATGCTCGACTTCCTGAAGAAGAAGCTCGCGATGCCGCGCCCCGAGGACGCCCTCCCCGGACGATCGGCGAAGATGCCGGTCGCGGCGCGCCACGCGGTGCTCGACGCGCCGATGGAGGGGCCTTACCCCGACGGCATCGCGCTCGCGATGTTCGGCTTTGGGTGCTTCTGGGGCGCGGAGCGCAAGCTCTGGCGCGCGCCCGGCGTGTACACGACCGCGGTCGGGTATGCGGCGGGCTTCACGCCGAACCCGACGTACGAAGAGGTCTGCACCGGACGCACCGGCCACAACGAGGTCGTCCGCGTCGCGTTCGACCCGGCCGCCACGACCTACGAGGCGCTCCTCAAGGTCTTCTGGGAGAGCCACGACCCGACCCAGGGCATGCGGCAGGGGAACGACGCCGGCACGCAGTACCGCTCCGGGATCTACGCCTACGACGGCGTGCAGCGCGCGGCCGCGGAGGCATCGAAGGCCGCCTACGAGCGCGAGCTCCGCGCCGCGGGCTACGGCGCGATCACGACCGAGATCCTCGACGCGCCGCCGTTCTACTTCGCGGAGGACTACCACCAGCAGTACCTCCACAAGAACCCGAGCGGCTACTGCGGCCTCGGCGGCACGGGCGTCTCGTGCCCGGTAGGCGTGGACCTCGGCTGACGGCCGATCTGCTACGCTCGCGCGCGAGATCGATGCGCATCCACTCCGAGTCCCTCATCCGGCACCCGCAGCCGAAGGTCTACTCCGCGTACCGCGATCGCCTCTCGGAGATCGCCGAGTACATCCCCGACGTGAAGGAGATCCGCGTCGAGAAGCGCGAGGAGCGCGCGGGCGGCGTCACGATCCACAACGTCTGGATCGCGGACCGCGAGGTGCCGGTGTTCGCGCGGGCGTTCCTCAAGCCCGAGATGCTCCAGTGGGACGACTACGCGGAGTGGAAGGACGCCGAGGGCCGCGTGTACTGGACGCTCAAGCTCCGCGTGTTCACCGACAGCGTGACTTGCGGTGGTACGAACACGTTCGAAGCGGCCGGCGACGGCAAGACGAAGGTGCGGCTCGAGGGCGACCTCGACATCGACGTGAAGAGCATCCCCGGCGTCCCGAAGCTCCTCGCGGGGGGGCTCAAGCCCAAGGTCGAGAAGTTCATCGTCTCGCTGATCACGCCCAACCTCCAGCGGGTCAACGAGAGCCTCCAGCAGTTCCTCGACGAGCACGGCTGAGGCGTCCGCGACGCAGATAGCGAGCGAAGGCCCACCGCCCGCTCGGCTCGTCGACGGCGGTCGGGCCTCCTGCGAGCGCCATGCTCGCGATCGCGCCCTCGTCGACGAAGGCGCCGCCGATCGCGCGCGGATCGAGCGCGCCCTCGAAGACGCTGAGCGCGAGCTCGTCGATCATCGACGGCTCCTCGTAGAGCGGGACGGCCACACGCGGCCCGGCCTCGACGCTCACCGACGCGCACCCGCGCTCCTCGAGGAGGTGCCGCAGGGCGCCACGCGCGCTCGGGGCGACCGCGCGCACGACCTCGACGTGCGGCGGCAGCCCCTCGAGCTCGGCCGTCGGGCCCGCGTAGACGAGCAGCCGCGCCGCGCTCGACCACACCGGATGGTCCGCGGCGATCGCGCCGCGCTCGGTGAGGACGCACAGCCACGGCGGCCCCCGCTCGCCCCGGATCGCGGCGAACCCCTCCGGCAGCGGCGCGTACGCGAGCGCCGGCTCCGCGCGCAGGACGCCGCCGCTGACGAGGATCGCGTCGACGCGCGCCCGCGCGAGGGTGAGCGCGAAGGCGTCCGTCGGGCTCGCGGGCGCGTGCTCGCCGATGCGGATCACACGGAGCGCGCCCCCGACGCGCGCGACCGCGACCACGTGGAGGATCCCCCGCGCCGGCCCGAGCGGCTCCCCGTACAGCGCCCGCGCGCGCGCGTCGACCTCGTCCCGCGTCATCACCCCTCCGTTTGCGGCGAGCCGAAACCTCCTCCATACCCCGACCTCGGCATGAAGCGGTACCTCGTCCAGACGATGGGCTGTCAGATGAACGTCCACGACTCGCGGCGGATCGAGGAGGTCCTCGGGGCCGACGGCTGGACCGCGACCGACGAGCCCGCCCTCGCGGAGCTCGTCGTCTTCAACACGTGCTCGGTGCGGGAGAAGGCCGAGCACAAGCTCATGAGCGCGCTCGGCACCGTCCGCGAGCTCAAGGAGACGCGCCGCGACGTGGTGATCGCCGTCGCGGGCTGCGTCGCGCAGCAGGAGGGCGAGCGCCTGCTCCAGAGAGCGCGCTTCGTCGACGTGGTGATCGGGCCGGACAACATCGGCGAGCTCCCGGCCCTCGTCGAGCGCGCGCGGCGCGGCGGCGCGCCGGTCGCGCGCACCGTCTTCGACGTGCACGCCCCCGAGTTCCTCGAGGCGAGCCCGGCTCTGTCCAGGCGCGAGGAGATCTCGACCTTCGTGACCGTGATGAAGGGCTGCGACGAGCGCTGCACCTACTGCGTGGTGCCGAACACGCGCGGGCCCGAGCGCTACCGCGACGCGGACGCGATCGTGCGCGAGATCCGCGGCCTCGTCGCGGGCGGCGTCCGCGAGATCACGCTCCTCGGACAGACCGTCAACTCGTGGTACGAGCCGCGACCTGGCGCGGCGCCCATCGACGCGCCGGTGCCGTGGTCCTCGCGCCTCGCCAAGACGAGCGAGTTCGCGGCGCTGCTGCGTCGGATCGCCCGCGACGTGCCCGGGCTCGCGCGGCTGCGCTACACCTCGCCTCACCCGCGGCACCTGACCGACGAGCTGGTCACCGCGCACGCGGAGCTCGACGTCCTCGCCAGGCACGTGCACCTCCCGGCGCAGTCGGGATCCGACCGCGTGCTCAAGCGGATGCTCCGCCGCTACACGCGCGCGCTCTACCTCGAGCGCGTCGCGACCCTCAAGGCCGCGGTCCCCGGCCTCACGCTGAGCACCGATCTGATCGTCGGGTTCCCGAGCGAGACCGACGAGGACTTCGAGGCGACCCTGTCCCTCGTCCGCGAGGCCGGCTTCGTCGCGGCGTTCGCGTTCAAGTACTCGCCGCGCCCGAGCACTCCCTCGCTCCGGCTCGCGGACGACGTCCCCGAGGAGGTGAAGGCCGCGCGCCTGGCCGCCGTGTTCGACGTCGTGGCCGCGCAGCAGCAGCCCCACCTCGAGTCGCTCGTCGGGACCACGCAAGAGGTCTTGATCGAGGGAATCAGCCGCACCGATCCGAGCCGCTCCACGGGACGGACGAAGCGGAACGAGATCGTGCACGTGGAAGGGGCGGGGCTCGAGGGCGCGCTGGTCGATGTCGTGATCGAGCGCGCGAACGAGCACAGCCTGATGGCGCGGCTCGCCCACGCCCCGCGGCGCCTGCAGGTGCTCGCGTGATCGCGGCCGGTCGCCGGACGGCGCTCGCGTGGGCGCCCGCGATCCTCTACATGGCGCTCATCTGGACGTTGAGCTCGTTCGACCTCGGCCCACCGTCGGACGACCTCCCGCACTTCGACAAGCTCGTGCACTTCGTCGAGTACGGGGTGCTCGGCGGCCTCCTCGCGCACGCGTGCTTCCGTTCGTGGCCGCGCCATCACCGCCTGCGCACGGCGGCGCTCGCGGTCCTCGTCACGGTGCTCTGGGGCTGGCTCGACGAGATCCACCAGGCGTTCGTCCCCGGTCGCTCCTCGGAGGCGCTCGACCTCGTGGCCGACGCTCTCGGCGCGCTCGCCGGCACGGCCGCACGCGCCGCGCTGCACCTCCTCACCCGCACCTTCGCGAGGACCGTCGAGCGATGACGTTGCACTCCTTCCGCGGGACGCTTCCGACCGTCCACCCCGAGGCGTGGATCGCCCCGAGCGCCGACGTGATCGGCGACGTCCACGTCGGCACGGGCTCGAGCGTCTGGTACGGCGCCGTGGTGCGAGGCGACGTCATGCCGATCCGCATCGGCGCGCGGACGTCGATCCAGGACAACAGCGTGATCCACACGACGGAGCACTGGTCCCCTTGCACGGTCGGCGACGACTGCACGGTGGGTCACGCGGTGACGCTCCACGGCTGCGTCGTGGGACACCGCGTGCTCGTGGGGATGGGCTCGATCCTCCTCGACGCCGCGGTGATCGGCGACGACGTGATCCTCGGCGCGGGCAGCCTCGTGACCGCCCGCACGAAGATCCCTCCGGGCGTCCTCGCGTTCGGCCGCCCCGCCAAGGCGGTGCGGGATCTGAAGCCCGAGGAGCTCGAGCAGATCCGCGAGGCCGCGACGCACTACGTCGAGCTCCTCGCGCACTACCGCTGAGCCGGAGCTTCAGTCGTCGACCTTCAGGATCGCGTGGAACGCGGCCTGCGGGATGTCGACGGAGCCCACCGACTTCATGCGACGCTTGCCGCGCTTCTGCTTCTCGAGGAGCTTGCGCTTGCGCGTGATGTCGCCGCCGTAGCACTTCGCGGTCACGTCCTTGCGCAGGGCCTTGACGGTCTCGCGCGCGATGATCTTGCCGCCGATCGCGGCCTGGATCGCCACCTCGTACTGCTGGCGAGGCACGATCTTGCGGAGCTTCTCCGCGAGGCCACGGCCGATGTGGTGCGCCTTCTCGTGGTAGACGATCGCGGAGAGCGCATCGACGCGCTCGCCGTTGATCAGCATGTCGACCTTCACGAGCCGGTTCCGCCGATACCCCGCGAGCTCGTAGTCCATCGACGCGTAGCCGCGCGTCGCCGTCTTGAGGCGATCGAAGAAGTCGAAGAGCACCTCGGCGAAGGGCAGCTCGTACGTGACGATCACGCGCTCCGTGGAGGCGTACTGGATCCCTTTCTGCTCGCCGCGCCGCTCCTCGCAGAGCTTGATCACGGCACCGACGTACTCGGCGGGCACGTGGATCGCGACGTTGAAGTAGGGCTCCTCGATGTGATCGATCCGCACCGGGTCGGGCAGGCGCGACGGGTTCTCGACCTCCATCACCGTCCCGTCGGTGAGGAAGCAGTGGTAGACGACGCTCGGCGCCGTCGTCACGAGGTCCTGATCGTACTCGCGCTCGAGCCGCTCCTGGACGATCTCCATGTGGAGCATGCCGAGGAAGCCGCACCGGAAGCCGAACCCGAGCGCCTCGGAGGTCTCGGGCTCGAACGAGAGCGCGCTGTCGTTGAGGTGCAGCTTCTCGAGGGCGTCGCGGAGCGCCGGGTACTCGCTGCTCTCCGTCGGGAAGATGCCGCAGAAGACCATCGGCTTGACCTCTTTGAAGCCCGGGAGGGGCTCGGAGGCGCGCAACTTGGCTTGCTCGTGCGTGATCGTGTCGCCGACCCTCGTGTCGCCGACGGACTTGATCGACGCGGCGAAGAAACCCACCTCGCCCGGGCCGAGCGCCTCGATCGCCTTCGGGAACGGCGCGAAGACGCCGACCTCGGTCACCTCGTACGAGGCCTTGGTCGCCATCATCCGGATCTTGTCGCCCCGGGCGAGCACGCCGTCGACGACGCGCACGAGGACGACGGCCCCGCGGTAGCTGTCGTACCAGCTGTCGATCACGAGCGCGCGGAGCGGGCCCGCGTTGCCGACCTCGGACCTCGGCGGCGGCACGCGCCGCACGACCGCCTCGAGGATCTCCTTGATGCCGATGCCCTCCTTCGCGCTCGCGGGGATCGCGCCGCTGCAGTCGAGCCCGACGATCTCCTCGACCTCGTGCGCGGTCCGGTCGATGTCGGCGCCCGGCAGATCGATCTTGTTGAAGACCGGGACGATCTCGAGGTCGTTCTCGATCGCGAGGTAGACATTGGCGAGGGTCTGCGCCTCGACCCCCTGCGCCGCGTCCACCACGAGCAGCGCTCCCTCGCACGCCGCGAGCGAGCGGCTGACCTCGTAGTTGAAGTCCACGTGCCCCGGAGTATCGATGAGGTTGAGCTGGTACTCGTTGCCGTCGTCCGCCGTGTACGAGAGCCGGACCGACTGGGCCTTGATGGTGATCCCGCGCTCGCGCTCGAGCTCCATCTTGTCGAGGAACTGGTCCTGCTTCTCCCGCTCCGAGAGCGCGCCCGTGTGCTCGAGCACGCGATCGGCCAGCGTGCTCTTCCCGTGATCGATGTGCGCGATGATCGAGAAGTTGCGGATGCGCTCGATGGGGAACGGCATGGAGGAGCGGTTTACTGCTCGCTGCGACCCGCTCCGTCAAGGGTCAGCTGCCCGGGGAGCTCGTCCTTGTACTTCTCGAGGACCATGTCGATACCCTCGCGGATGTAGACCGCGATCGGCACCTTGGTGCGCTGATTCAGCAGCTTGAGCCGATCGTTCTGCTCGGGCGTGATGTAGATGGTCGTCGAGATTTTCTTCCGAGCCATGGTCTACACCTCGCGCCAGGGTGAAGTGAAGTTACATGGCACCACACATACTGTCAATCGTGAACCAGCACGGTGGCGCAGCCCCGAATCCTGGGGCGAAGCTCGCGACCCGTCCAGGTCGGCTTGCGGTCGCGCGTGAACGGCCACTATCCTCCGGGCACCCAGCGGAAAGGGCCCCAGTGAAGACCGAAGGATCCCGAACGCTTGCGATTCCCCCGCCGATGTGGGGCGCGCTCGTGCTGGCGCTGGTCGGCGCCGCGCCCGGCTGCGGCGGCGAGTCCGCCGTCTCCGACGCGCCCGAGGGCACGCGCGGCGAGGAGGCCGTACGCCAGCAGTGCAACGCGCAGGGCCGCGAGGTCCGCTCCGTCGACGTGAACAACGACGGCGAGCCCGACATCCGGCACGTGTTCGAGAACGATCGCGAGAGCTGCGCCCAGTTCGACATGAACTTCGACGGCATCGTCGACATCACGCGCTTCTTCCGCGAGGACGGGCGCACCGTCGCGCAGGAGGAGCACGACTTCGACTTCGACGGACGGCTCGATCAGATCTCGTATTACGAGAGCGGCGTGCTCGCCCGGAAGGAGCTCGACACGAACTTCGACAACCGCATCGACACGTGGGTCTGGTGCACGGGCCGGCTCTACGCGCGGCAGGAGCGCGACCGCCACCACCTCGGCCGCGTGGACACCTGGGAGTTCTTCGACGACGGTCTCCTGCGCGAGGCGCGCTACGACGACAACAACGACGGCCAGCCGGAGCGGTGGGAGATGTTCCGCCTCGGTCGGCTCGCGGAGATCCGGCGGGACACCGACCTCGACGGCGAGCCCGACCAGCGCGAAGAGGTCCCGACCGAGAGCGCGGGCGAGCCCGAGACCGCGCTGACGTGCGACGGCAGCCCGCCGCCCGCGCCGCCCGAGCCGCCGCCGGCCCCGCCGACGAGCGGCGGCGAGGCGCCCGCCGAGACGCCCGACGGCGGCGTACCGACCGGCGAGGGGATGCCGTGGGAAGGCGTCTCGGACGTGCAGGACGCGGGCGTCGTCCACCAAGCGAGCGAGCCGACCGGCGAAGGGAGCGGCCAGTGATCAGGACCCCGTCACGACTGCTCGCGCTCGCCGTCGCGCTCGGGCTCGCCGCACCCGGGTGCGGCGGCACGCAGAGCGAAGAGCGCTCGACGAACGGTCGCTCACGATCGATGAGCGGCTCCGATCAGCCCCAGAACGACCACGGGCGATGCGACACGTCGGCCGCCGATCACGAAGCGAGCGAGACCGACACGAACGGCGACGACCACCCCGACGTCCGGCGCGTCTATCGACGCGTCGGACAACCACCGTTGATCCGCCTCGTGCTCGCGTGTCGCGAGGCCGACCTCAACGCCGACGGAACCAAGGACGTCGTCCGGTACTACAACGACGAGGGCCGGCCGCTCCGCGAAGAGGCGGACCGCGACTTCGACGGCACGATGGACGTCGTCACCTACTTCCAGGACGGCCGCGTCGTCCGCCAGGAGGAGGACGGCAACGGCGACGGGCGGGTCGACACGAAGATCTTCTTCGAGCGCGGCCAGATGGTCCGCACGGAGCGGGATCTCGCGGGGCGGAGCACGCCGACCCGCTGGCAGCCGGATCGGTGGGAGTACTTCGAGGAGGGCCGCATGGTCCGCATGGGCACCGACCTCGACGGCGACGGCAACGTCGATCGCTGGGACCGCGACCAGGTGTGGAGCGAGCAGCGGCGCGCCGCGGAGAACGCGGCGACGATCGACGAGGCCGTGGCCGAGACGCCGGGCATGGAAGACCCCTGAGCGGGGGGTGGCCACGCCGAGCACCGCGGTCGAGGAGTGCGAGCGCGCCGTCCGGCGCGCGCTGCTCGCGGGCGACTACGCGCCCGGGGAGCGCCTACCGCCCGAGCGTGCCCTCGCCGAGGCGCTGGGCGTGAACCGGACGACGCTGCGCGCGGCGCTCGGACGCCTCGCGAGCGCGCGGCTCCTCTGCGTACGCCAGGGCAGCGGCTACGTCGTGCGGGACTTCCGGCTCGTCGCCGGCCTCGAGCTGCTCCCCGACCTCGCGTTGCTCGCGCGCGAGCGAGGCGTCGGAATCGCGCAGATGGTCGCCGACCTCCTCGAGGTGCGGCGCCGGCTGGCGGTGATGGCGCTCGAGCGAGTGGCCGGCCGCGCCGCGGACGACCACCTCGATCCGGCGCCGATCCACGCCGCGGTCGAGCGCTTCGTCGAGCTGGTCGGCGACGGCGCCTCGACCGACGAGCTCGCGGACGCTGACCTCGAGATCATGGCAGCGCTGCTCGCTGCGACGGGATCGCAGGTGCTGGGGCTGATCATCAACCCGGTGAGTCTCGTCGTGCGCGAGCTCCCGCCGCTGCGCGACGCGATGTACCGCGCGCCGCAGACCAACGCGCGGGCGTACGGCCTGCTCCTCGCGTGGCTGCGCGCTCCGGACGCGACCGTGATCCCGCGCGTCCTCGCGGTGCTCGAGGAGCGCGACGCCGAGACGGTGCGCTCGCTCAGCGCGGCTCGGTGACCGCGCGCGGGTACGCGACGAGCACGAGCCACACCGCACCGAGCAGCGCGGCGCTCAGCGCGTAGGTCAGCTCGGGCCCCACACCGGGGAGCACGCGCAGGAGCTGGTACAGGCCGCCCCCGACCAGCGGCCCGGCCAGCCGCCCCACGCCCGACGACGCCGAATTCAGCCCCGCGACGGATCCCTGGCTCTCGTCCCCCACCGCGAGCGAGCCGGCCGCGGTGACGCCAGGGAGCAAGAGACCTTGTCCGAGACCCTGCACCGCGAGCGCGCACGTCAGCGCGACGAACTCCCTGGCGAACACGAACCCCAGGTAGCCGGTCATCGCGATCGGCACGCCGAGGCGCAGCAGCGTGATCGGTCGAAGCTCGTAGCGGCGGACGAGCCAGCCCTGCGCGACCACCGCGACGAGGCCGTACACGAAGAGCGCCGCGCCGACGTACTTGGGAGTCTCCTCCTCGGTGATGCCGAGGCGGTCCATGAAGTAGAAGGCGACCGTCTGCTCCATCGCGACGGACGCCACCGTCGCGACGAGACCGATGAGCAGGATGGGCCACACGCGACGCACGAGCTGCCCGAGCGGGGGCGCCGGCTCGAGCGCGCGATGCGGCTCCGGCTCGGGCAGCCGCAGCGCGATGAAGATCGCGTTGACGACCGCGACGCTCGCCGAGAACCAGACCGGCGCGAGGAGGTCTCCGCCCGTGAGCTCGACGAGGCCCGCGCCGATCGCGGGGCCGAAGATCACGCCGAGCCCGAACGCCGCGCCGATCACCGCCATCGCGCGGGTGCGCTGCTCGCGCTCGGAGAGGTCCGCCGCGTAGGCCTGTGCGGTCGGCAGGGTCGCCGAGGAGAGCGCGCCGCCGATCACGCGCGCGCCGAGGAGCGCCGCGAGCAGCGCGCCATGCCCGAGGTACCCGTTCATGGCGGCCCACGCGGCGGCGCCGAAGCCGTAGAAGCCGACGGCAAAGCCGAGGACGCCCACGAGGAGGATCGGCTTGCGCCCCGCGGTCTCACTCCGCCGCCCCCAGAACGGCGCCAGCAGGAGCTGCATCAGCGCGTAGCCCGCAGAGAGCAGGCCGATCTCGAGCTCCGAGAGGTGGAGCTCACGGCCCAGCGGGCCGAAGATCGGGAAGAGCACCGACAGCCCGAGGATGCTGTTGAAGAGCGCGACGAACAGCAGGACCATCGGGCGCATGGCTGCCGCGGGAATGCCCCGTCGACGCGGGGAGCGCAAGGCGTTCGGCGGCGCGGCTCAGCGCCCGGTCATTGGAGGACGTAGACCACGGGGGCTCGCACTTCCTCCGCCGCAGCCCATCGCACGATCGCAGGAGGTGGCGGCGGGCTCAAGCGACGGGCGGCCTCGACGGCAGCGTCGTCGAGATCGTCGAAGCCGCTCGAGGTCGCGATGCGCACCCCGAGGAGGCGTCCGTCGTTGCCCACGCGGAGGGCGAGCTCGACACGGCCTTGGTGCCCCGCGCGACGCGCCACCATCGGATAGCGAACGCGCTCTCGCAACAGCACCTCGAGCTCGCGCACGTAGCGCCGGCGCGCGCGCACGATCTCGGCGGTCGACGGTCCCTCGGGGGCCATCGCGCGGCGCCCCCCCCCCGTGCCGGAGCCGGTCCCCGCGCCACTCCCACCGGAGCCCGAAGCGAAGCCTGCGCCCGCACCGGGCGCGCCGAGCACCGCGGGTGCGCCGCTCGACTCGCCGTACGCGTCGTCCAGGCTGGGGAGCCCGGCCGGTTCCGCGGCCGG
>JAYRVK010000555.1:0-2157 GCA_041918555.1 Sandaracinaceae bacterium | reverse complement strand
GCGGTCTTCGATCTGTGCCACCTCGAGGGCGCCTCGCTCGCCGCGTGGCGCGCGCGCGCGGACGCGATGGCGCGCTCGGGGCTGCGCGTGCTCGGCGTCGCGCGCGGCCGCGCGGACGAGTCGCCGCCGCACCCGCACGAGGTCCCGTTCGAGCTCGTCGGGCTCGTCGGGCTCGCGGATCCGCTGCGAGGAGACGCGCGCGAGGCGGTGACCCTCGCGCGGCGCGCCGGGATCCGCGTCGTGATGATCACCGGCGATCACCCCGAGACCGCGGCGTCGATCGCGCGCGGCGCGGGCCTCGACGCGACCGAGGTCGTGACCGGCCCCGAGATCGAGGCGCTCGACGACGCGGCGCTCGGCGCGCGGCTCGCGCGCGCGGACGTGGTCGCCCGAGCGACGCCGGCGCACAAGCTCCGCATCGTCCAGGCTCTCAAGGCGCGGGGCGATCTCGTGGGGATGACCGGCGACGGCGTCAACGACGCGCCGGCGCTGAGGGCCGCGGACATCGGGATCGCGATGGGCTCGCGCGGCACCGACGTCGCGCGCGAGGCCGCCGCGCTCGTCCTCGTGAACGACGACTTCGGCTCGATCGTCGAGGCGGTCCGCGTGGGCCGGCGCATCTTCGACAACCTCGAGAACGCGGTCAGCTACATCGTCGCGGTGCACGTGCCGATCGCGGGCATCGCCCTGCTCCCCGTCCTCTTCGGGTGGGGCCCGCTCCTCGCGCCCGCGCACGTCGTGTTCCTCGAGCTGATCATCGATCCGGCCTGCTCGATCGTGCTCGAGATGGAGCCCGGGTCGCCGGGCGCGATGTCGCGCCCGCCGCGCCCCCGGGACGCGCACCTCTTCCGGTGGCGCCGCGCAGGCGTCGCGCTCGTCCAGGGCGCGCTCGTGCTCCTCGCGACGCTGTGGCTCGTGTGGGGCGCGCGCGCCTCGGGCGCCGGCGAGGGCACCGGCCGCGCGCTCGCGTTCGTCGCGCTCGTCGCCGGCAACCTCGCGATCCTCCTCGCGAGCCGGAGCGCGACCGAGCCGTTCTGGACGACGCTCCGCCGGAGGAACCCCGCGGTGCCGATCCTCGTCGGCGCCGCCACGATCCTCCTCGGCGTCGTGCTCTTCGTCCCCGCGGTCCGCGCGCTCTTCGCGCTCGACGCGGTCGCGCCGCACGGGCTCGCGCTGGCCGCCGTCCTCGCCGCGGGGCCCGTCCTCGCGCTCGACGCGCTCAAGGCGCTGCGCGCGCGAGGATGACCAGGCGGAAGCGCATCGGCGGCGTGGCCTCGTGGAGCACGTAGCCCTGCGCGAGGCGGCGCGCGATCGTCTCGCGGCGATCCGACACCGTCACGTAGAAGGTCGGCGGCGTCCGCTCGAACATCCGCTCGTGCTCCTCGAACCAGCCGGGGAGGGCGCCGTCCATCGCGTGCGGCGGGATGAACTGGCGCGAGGGGCAGTCGAGCCCCGTCATCGCGTGGATGGCGCCGAAGAAGCCGTCGACGCAGAGCGTGTCACCGGGGCGCGCGAGCTCGCGGACGCGGTCCGCGACCCTCTGCTGCCACACGTACGCGTCGACCATGGGCTGGTGCGCGTGGTAGGCGCGCTCGAGCTCGAGCGGATCGAGCTCCCCGCGCTCGACCGCGATCCGCATCGCCCACTCGCGGCGGTACGAGTGGAGCGGCGTCGAGAGCCACTCCGGGGCCGCGACGAACGCGACCGCTCCGAGCGCGAGCGCCGCGGCGAGCTGCGCGCCGCCGCGCGCGGGCGCGACCCGCCGGAGGCCCCAGGCGATCCCGAGCGCGAGGGCGGGGACCGCGGCGAGCCAGTGGTAGGCGAAGTTCGCGACCTCCGCGCGCATCTGCACCACGACCGCGACGATCGCGCACGCGAGCGTGAGGAGGGCCAGGCCGCCCTCTCGCTGGGCGGCGCGATCGCGATCGTGGCGCGCGAGGGCGAGGCCGCCGAGCGCCATCGCGGGCCCCATGAGCAATGGCAAGAGACCTTGCTCCCAGGTCGGCCAGGCGCGCGGGGTCGGCCGGAGCGCGCGGCTCGCCTCGACGTAGCCGAGCACCGCGTCGACGTTGGCCTCGCGGAGCGGGTCGAGCGTGCCGGTGAGCGCGAACGGCAGGACCACGAGCGCGAGCCCGAGCGCCGCGCCGCCCGCGTACG
>JAYRVK010000554.1:0-1629 GCA_041918555.1 Sandaracinaceae bacterium | reverse complement strand
GGGCTCGCGGTCGAGGAGCCCGACGACGCGCAGCGCGCCCCCGTCGCGGGCCGCCACCCCGCCCGCGATCCGGGGGATGCGCTCGATGCGATCGCGCAGCGCCTCCGCGTCCGCGGCCATCGTCGCCGCGAACGCCGCCTCGACGGCCTCGAGATCGCAGCCGAAGGATCGCAAGGTGTCTTGCCAGAAGGCGAGCGGCGGGAGATCGCGGGGCGCGCCCTCGCGAGCCATCGCGCGGAGCGCGTCGCCGATCGCCGCGTCGCCGCACGCCGCCGCCAGCGCCGCGGACCACCGCTCGCCGAGCGAGTACACGAGGGTGGACCCGTCGAAGCGCGCGCGCAGCCGGTCGTCGTCGAGGAGGTCCGCGCCGACCATGCGGTGCCGGACCCAGCTCGCGGCGGCGATCGCGCGGGCCTGCACGTGCGCGGGCTCGTTCGGCGCGACGCGGTAGGCGACGTGCTCGGCGGATCCCTCCGCGAAGAGCCGGGTGGCGCGGCGCGCGTCGCCCTGCCGCTCGTCGCTCAGGCGGTGCTGGAACGCGTGCGCGGTCTCGTGCGCGAAGGTGTGGCGCAGGCGGACGGGGTCGGGCTCCGCCACGAGCCCGACGCGCAGGTGCGTCCAGGACGCGATGCCGAGGTGCTCGCCGCTCACCTCGGTGAGATCCGCGACGAGATCGGGGCCCGGGTCCGCGCCGAGCTCGCGCTGCACCGCCCCGTGGATCGCGTCGACCTCCGCGATCAGCGCGAGCGCGCGCGCCTCGTGGCTGACGGGGTACGTGAGCTCGTAGCGCGCGGTCCGGTGCCGGCGGGTCGCGAGCGAGGGCAGGTCGATCTCCTCGGCGGGCTCGGCGCTCGGGGTCGGTCCGTCACCGACCCGGAGGTCCGACACGAGGGCGACGAGGATCATCACCGCGACGCCGACGAGCATGGCGCCGCAGCCGAACGCGAGCTTCCCGGCGAGGCTCGCCTGCGCGCGCGCGAGGCCCTGCCCGATCGCGTCGGCGGGCCCCATCCACGCGAGGTACGCGGTGCCCATCGCGACCGACGCGACGAAGAGGTGCGCGATCCAAGGGCCCCACGCGATCACGAGGCGCGCGCCCTCGTAGCGCGCGACGAGGAGCTCGCTCGGGTCGATCCACGCGGCCGGCGGGTACACGTCCTCGAGGATCGACGCGACGAGGAGGAGGAGCGCGTAGGGGAGCAGGCCGAAGCGGCGGAGCACCGAGGCGAGGAGGCCGTGGGCGTAGGCGAGGAAGCAGAACGCCCCCTGCAAGGCGACGTGCGCGAGCGCGAGGTCGACGCGGTAGTGCCCGCCCTCGAACGACTGCGTGTTCCACACGCTCTGGAGCGCGTCGGTCGCGAGGAGGAGCAGGACCCCCGTCCACGCGATCGTGAGCCCGGCCGCCGCCTTGGCCACGAAGATGACGGGGCGGTGCAGCGGCAGCGCGTAGAGGAGCTGGATCGTCCTCTCGTCGTGCTCGCGCGGGAAGGCCGCGTACGCGATCGACCCGCAGAGGATCGCGAGGATGAGGCCAAAGAGCGTGCCGTCCTCGCCGGGCCGCAGGTACGAGGCGATGCCCTCCCACGTCTGCTCGTCGAGCCGCTCGGTGAGCGGACGCGTCAGGAGGTC
>JAYRVK010000553.1:0-4269 GCA_041918555.1 Sandaracinaceae bacterium | reverse complement strand
TGGGAGGCGGGGCGGGGCCCCCCCCCCCGGGGGGGGGGCCCGCGGCGGGGATACCGGCTGGGGCTGGGGGCGCGCGATGCGAGACCGCACCGGGGGCTCGGGGAGCCGCCGGAGGAGACCCCGATGGGGGCTCCGCTGGCGCCCCTCGAGATCCGATGGCGGTCTCGGACCGATCGCGCCGTCGCGGACGGCCTGCTAAGGACCCTGAGCAACATGCCGACTCGGAAGGCCATGTGGGACGCCCTCCAGGGGCGCTTCGATCTGCTCGTCGTCGGCGCCGGGATCACCGGCGCGGGGATCGCCCGCGACGCCGCGCGCCGGGGCCTGCGGGTCGCATGCCTCGACATGAACGACGTGGCGTTCGGGACGAGCTCGCGCTCGAGCAAGCTCATCCACGGCGGCCTGCGCTACCTCGAGCAGTACGAGTTCAGCCTCGTCTTCGAGTCCGTCTCCGAGCGCCGCATCCTGCAGGACATGGCGCCGCACCTCGTCAATCCGCTCGGGTTCCTGTTCCCGGTCTACAAGGGCGCGCGCAAGCCGCTCTGGATGATCAACACCGGCGTGCGCCTCTACGAGGGGCTCTCGCTCTTCCGATCCCCGAAGCGCCCGCGCAGCCTCAAGCCCGCCGACGTAGCGAAGCTCGAGCCCGCGGTCTCGCGCGACGGGCTCAAGGGCGCGCCGCTCTACTACGACTGCGCGACCGACGACGCGCGGCTGACCCTCGAGACGATCCTCGACGCGGCCGAGCACGGCGCGATCGTGGCGACGTGGGCCAAGGTGACGAGCTTCCTCAAGGACGAGCGGGGACGCGTGCGCGGCGTGGTCGTGAAGGACCAGCTCGACGGGGAGCTCCGCGAGGTGGAGGCGCGCGCGGTGATCAACGCGACGGGCCCGTGGACCGACGCGACCGTCGCGATGAGCCAGGGGCCCTCGCCGAGCCTGCTCCGCCCGACCAAGGGGATCCACGTCGTCGTCAAGAGAGACAAATTGCCCCTCTCGAACGCGGTGGTGTGCTTCCACCCGACGGACAAGCGCGTCCTCTTCGCGATCCCGTGGGGCGATCGGACCTACCTCGGGACGACCGACACCGACTTCGACGGCGACCCCGCGGACGTCGCGGCGACCCTCGCCGACGTCGACTACCTGATCGACGCGGCCAACAGCTACTTCCCCGATCACCAGCTCGCGCGCGCGGACGTGATCAGCACGTGGGCGGGGATCCGCCCGCTGATGGCGCCGCCCGACGAGAGCGGTGAGGTGAGCGAGTCGAAGGTCAGCCGCGAGCACGCGATCGTGGTGAGCCAGGACGGCCTCGTGACCATCGCGGGCGGCAAGCTCACGACGTACCGGCGCATGGCCGCGGAGGTCGTCGACACCGCGGTGCGCCTCCTCGAGATGACGGACGGGCCGATGGAGCTCGAGCCCTCGCGCACCGACAAGACGCCGCTCCCCGGCGCGCGCGGCTGGCCCGACGACGACGATCACGCGAGGGTCGCCGACGAGGTGAGCAAGGCGGGCCACCCGTTCGTGCCGGACGACGTCGCGGCATGGCTCGCGGACACCTACGGCATGCGCGGCTGCGACGTCGCGCGCGCGATCGAGCGCGAGCGCAAGCTCGCGGCGCGCCTCGTGCCGGGGCGCCCCGAGGTGCTCGCGGCGGTCGACTGGGCGGTGCGCGAGGAGCTCGCCGCGACGGTCTGCGACGTGATGGTCCGGCGCACGCAGCTCTTCTATCGAGACGAGGATCAGGGCCTGGGCGCGGCGCCCGCGGTGGCGGCCCGGATGGCCGCCTTGCTCGGCTGGGACGCGGCGCGCGAGGCCCTCGAGCTCGAGCGCTATCGCCAGGTGGTGGCGGCCTCGCGCGCGTGGCGCGACGAGCTCGCGACGACGGACTTCAATTCCTCCGGCGCTCGGGTACCCTCCCGCGCATGAAGACGGGAACGGGTCTGGTGGTGGGGCTCGCCGCGCTCGCCCTCGCGGCGTGCGGCGACACGAACGAGGACGGCTTCGACGGCGAGGAGACGGCCGGCGGCGAGGCCGAGTGCCGGCTCTCGGAGACGCCGATCGCGGGCTATCGCCTGCCGGTGCTGCCCGCGGGCTTCGACCTCCTCGAGGAGCGGCATCGCACTCCGTACGAGGCGGCGCAGGCCGTGCTCGCGCAGAGCGCGCCGGTGCCCGAGGGCGAGCGCACGCTCGAGGCGATGCAGGCCTACTTCGAGGGCCCCTACCGCGACTTCCTCGTCGCGCACCGCGAGGCGCTCGTGGCGGCGGAGACGCAGCTCAACCAGCTCGCCGACGAGACCGAGGACGTGCGCGTCGTCGCGTCCACCGTGGTGGGGCTGATGTACTACCACATGGCCGCGGAGATGCTCACGGCCCCGCTCCCGCCGCAGGTCGAAGAGGACCCGGAGCTCACCGGCATCTACCTGTCGGCGATCGAGCACGGCGTGCAGCCGCTCCTCGACACGGTGACCGATCGCGCCGAGTACTGCGTGCAGGTCGCGGCCACGGTGCCGGAGCTGCACTCGTGGCGGGTCTACTGCTTCGCGATGATCGGGCACGCGGTGGTGCAGGCGCACCGCATCCACTCGCTGATCCACGAGGCGGAGGAGGAGTCGCAGGCGACCGACTACATCGTCCGACGCTGGGGCGCGCCGCGCGCGGGCACGAGCCTCGGCGCGCACGCCGAGGTCGACGGCGCGATCAACGACGACGACGTGGTCCACTACGTCACCTCGCACCAGACCCCGCTGCTCGCGTGCTACCACCGCGCGCTCGACTCGAACGAGCGGCTCCACGGGCAGATCGTGGTGAGCTTCGACATCGGCGCGGACGGCGCGACGAGCGGCGTCACCGAGACGGTCTCGACGCTCGGCGACGCGGACCTCTCGACCTGCGTGCTGAACGTGTTCACGGGCTTCCGCTTCCCGCCGCCGACCGAGGGGACCGCGCACGCCGCCGTCGCGCTCGATCTCCGGGTCCTGCCGATCCCGAACGAGGAGGTCGAGGGCGGCGGCGAGGGCGGCGAGGCCGCGGCGACGACCCCCGACGCGCAGTAGCGCGCGCGGCGCGCGCCCGGTAAGTTCGAGCCCTTGGAGATCCACGGGAACACCACCGGGCTCGCGCCGGCCGAGATCAAGGCGCTCGAGCGCATCTATCGCCGCAAGGTCCCCTTCGATCAGCTCCTGACGCCGGAGCTGGGGCGCTCGCTCTGCGACGTGAGCCACGCGACGGGCCGGCAGGTCGGCGTGCTCGTCGACCGAAAGGGCGTCGTCGAGTTCGTGATCGTCGGCGACGCGACGACGCTGTGGCTGCCGGACTTCGGGCGCCTGCGCGCCGCCCACGGTCGCTTCCGCGGCCTGCGCCTGATCCACACCCACCTCGGCCCCGAGGGGCTCACGCGCGACGACCTCGTCGACCTCACGCGCCTGCGCCTGGACCTCGTCGCCGTGATCAACGTCGGCGCCGACGGTCAGCCGCGCACCGTCCACTACGGCCACAACGTCCCCGTCCCGGACGACGGATCCAAGCCGCCCTACGAGACGGTCGGGCCGCTGCCCTACGGCAAGGTGTCCGTCGACCCGAGCGCGATGATCGGCGCGCTCGAAGAGGAGTTCGCGCGCAAGGCGCGCAGCCGCGAGGTCGCCGCGAAGGACGGCCGCGCGATCCTCGTCCACGTGACGGACCGCCGTCACGCGCTCCACGCGGAGGACTCGCTGCGCGAGCTCGAGGAGCTGGCCCGCACCGCGGGGGTCGAGGTCGCCGACGTGATCCTGCAAGTCCGACCGCAGATCGATCCGAAGTTCGTCCTGGGCCGCGGCAAGGTCGACGAGGTGGTCCTGCGCGCGATGCAGCTCGACGTCGAGGTCCTGATCTTCGATCGCAACCTCTCGCCCGCGCAGTCGGCCGCGCTCGCGAACGTCACCGACCTCAAGATCATCGACCGCACCCAGCTCATCCTCGACATCTTCGCGCAGCGTGCGGAGAGCCGCGACGGCAAGCTCCAGGTCGAGCTCGCGCAGATGAAGTACCTCCTGCCGCGCCTCGGGACCAAGGACGACTCGTTGTCACGCCTCACCGGCGGGATCGGCGGGCGCGGACCCGGCGAGACGAAGCTCGAGATCGGCCGCCGCCGCGCGCGCGAGCGGGTCACGCGCCTCGAGGCGGAGCTCAAGAGCCTGGGCAAGCAGCGCAAGCAGCGCCGCCAGCGGCGCGCGCGGCGCGGGATCCCGATCGTCTCGATCGTCGGCTACACGAACGCGGGCAAGA
>JAYRVK010000552.1:0-2835 GCA_041918555.1 Sandaracinaceae bacterium | reverse complement strand
GCAGCGACTCGAAGCTCTGCGAGTGCTGGGCGGCCATGCCGAGCCCCGCGCCGCCCGGCGTGCGGACCACGAGCGGCACCCGCACCTGCCCGCCGGACATGTAGCGCAGCTTCGCCGCGTTGTTGACGATCGGGTCCATGCAGCAGGTGAGGAAGTCCGCGAACAGGATCTCGGCGACGGGCCGCGCCCCGGCGAGCGCCGCGCCCACCGCCGAACCGACGATCGCGTACTCGCTGATCGGCGTGTCCACGATTCGATCGCGGCCGAGCACCTCGACCAGGCCGGCGGTGACGGCGAAGTAGCCGCCGCGCGTCACGTCTTCGCCCAGGAGGTACACGCGGGGATCGCGCTCCATCTCCTGCCGGAGGGCCTCGCGCAGCGCCGCCGAGCAGGTGATCTCGCGACCGCCGGTCGGGCTGACCCGCGGCTCCCACAGCCCGGGCGGATCGGGCGCGAACACATGGGTCGCCACGGACTCGGCGGGCGGCGCCGCGCTCTGGAGGGCGCTCCGCACGGCCGCGTCCACGGCGGCGCACGCCTCGGCGCGCAGCTCGTCGTGGCGCGCGTCGGCTCGGGCCGCGTGGAGCCGCCGAATCGGACAACGAGCCTTCCACTCGTCGAGCTCGCCGGCGGGGCGGTAGTCCGCCGCGTCGCCCTCCATGTGCCCGCGCCAACGGTAGGTGTCACAGACGACGAGCGTCGGCCCACCGCCTGCGCGAGCGCGCTCGACCGCGCTCGCGACCGCGGCGTGCACGGCGTAGACGTCGTTGCCGTCGCACGTGGTCGACGCCATGCCGTACGAGGTCGCGCGCGCGGCCAGGCTCGGCGCGCGCGTGTGGCCCGCGACGGGGGTGAACTCGCCGTACCCGTTGTTCTCGAGCACGAACACCGCGGGCAGGTCGAGCACCGCCGCGAAGTTCAGGGCCTCGTGGAACATCCCCTGGTTCGTGGCGCCGTCTCCGAAGAAGGCGACCGCCACCTGGGATCCGCCCCGGAGACGGATCGCGTGCGCCGCGCCGGCGGCGAGCAGCGGGCTGGCCCCCACGATCCCGTTGGCGCCGAGCGCGCCGACGCTCGCGTCGGTGACGTGCATCGAGCCGCCCTTGCCACCGCAGAGACCGCTCTCGCGCGCGAGGATCTCGGCCATCATCCCGTCGAGGGGCGCGCCCTTGGCGAGCATGTGGCCGTGCCCGCGGTGGGTCGTCGCCATGTAGTCGTCCGGCCGGAGCGCGAAGCACGCGCCGACCGCCACCGCCTCCTGGCCGATGCTGAGGTGGATCGCCTCGGTCGGGATCTCGCCGCGAGAGTTCAGCTCGGCGAGCTTCTCCTCGAAGGCGCGCACGAGGTGCATGCAGCGGAGCATCGCGTCTCCGAGGGCGGGCTCGGCCTCGGGGACGAACGGCTCGCGGATGCGCGGGCCCTCGTCGCCGGCCCACCCGAGGAGCGACACCGGCAGCTCCCGCCGGTCCGCCGCCTGCTCGAGCCCCCCGCCCCGGCGCAGCACCCGCGAGGCCGTGTCGCGCACCCGCGCGCGCGCGCGCTCGCTCCAGCGCTCGATCGAGCGCCGCGCCCGCTCGGCGCTCGAGGGCCGGCGCTCGTCCCCGGCGCGGCCGAGCTCTACGAGCAGCGCCCGGTAGAGCGGGAACACCGGTCGCAGCGCCGGCAGCAACGCGAGCGCCTTCGTCACGTCGCCGCGGGCCACCACTCGCCGGCTCGCGAGGGCGAGCGGGACGTTCAGCTCGCCGAGCCAGAACCTGTGCGCGACCTCGCCCGATTGGAACATCTCGAGGTCCGGGCGGAGGCCGCTCGGGCCGAGCTCCCACCGCAGCTCCGGACCGCGGAGATCCACCGTGACCTGGCCGGCTGGCTCGGTGTAGTGGAACCGCAGCACGAGGCCGTCGGTCACGAGCGCGCGCGCCACGGGCGGCTCGTCCGCCACGCGCTGGAAGAGCGCGCCGAGCACCTGGTAGAGGTCGGCCGCGTCCCTGAAGGGGCTCATCGCTCCGCCCGGGCGAGCCGCGAGCCGAGGCGCACGAGCGCCTGCTCGCCGCGGACCGGACCGCCCCCCGAGAGCGCCGCCCAGGAGAGCGCGGGCTCGAGCTGCCCGTCCCAGACCTTCGAGATCTCGATCCGATGGATCGAGACGCACTTGTGGCACTCCTCGCCCGCGGGCCCCGCGAGCTCGCGCAGGCGGGGGCTCGCGAGGATCTCGCGGAGCGAACTCGTCTTGAGGCTGCCCAGCGGTCGCGTGCCCCAGTGCATGCAGTCGACGACGTCGCCGTTGGCCTCGACTGGGAGCATGAGCTTCGGCCAATGGCAGCGGTAGACGGGGGCGCCCTCGCGCATCATCGCGAGGTGGGTGAAGGAGTTGAGGATGGGGTAGCCCTCGCGCTTCAGCGCGGCGAGGGTGTCGAAGGCCTCGCGCAGCTGCTCCTGCGACGGCGCGAACTCGGACAGGGCGGGCGCGTCGCCGTCCGTCGCGGCCTCCTCGCGCAGGCCGTTGAAGATGCCCAGCACGCCGAGCTCCCGCAGCAGCTCCGCGGTCTCGCGCAGGGTCGCGGGCTCCACGTTCGCGCGCTGGAGCGTGTAGACGAAGGTGACCGGCTTGTGGGGCGCGAGCCGTCGCACCTCGCGCGTCGCCGAGACGATGCGCGCGAAGAGGCCCCGCAGGCCACGGAGCTCGTCGTGCTTGTCCGAAGGGTGGTCGAGGGAGATGCAGAGGCGATCGATCGTCTCCAGCAGGGCGTCGAGCTTCTTCTCGAGGAGGAAGCCGTTGGTCACCATGTTCGTCGCGAGGCCGAGCGCCTTCGCGTGCCGCATCACCCGGTGGAACTC
>JAYRVK010000551.1:0-1688 GCA_041918555.1 Sandaracinaceae bacterium | reverse complement strand
GCCCCCCCCCCCCCCCCAAGACTCAGAGGCGCGCGAGGGGGACGATGGCCTCGGCCGAGCGGAACGGCCCGCGCGCGTGGGGCTCGCGGCGCACGAGCACCTCGTCGCCCTCGCCCCCGAAGAGGTCCGGGAGCGCCTCGGCGCCGGCGATCTCGGAGGCGGGGACCACCGCATAGCCGGCGAGCTGGCCGCGGCGCGCGAGGCGCGCGAGGCGGCCCCGTGCGTGCGCGAGCACGAGACCGCGCAGCGCGGTGACCGCGCCGAACACCAGCGTGCCGACGCCGAGCGGGACCAGGAGATCGTGCGAGTCGAAGAGACCGTAGGGGCGGGTGGTCACGTGCGAGAGGACGAGCACGACCGCCCCGAGGGCGATGAACGCGCCGCCGAAGCGCATCCAGAGCAGCTCGAGCGCCGAGCGACCGGACGCCCGGCTCCCGTCGAGCCGGCGCCACACGAACGCGTACACCGCGCCGAACGCGAGGCCGAGCGGCGCCGAGAAGAACGCGCCCACCGCGCTCCCGATGCAAGCGAACATGAGGAGCGCGTCCATCGCGCGCGGCCAGCCGTCGACGGCGGACCACACGAGCGCGAGCGCGAGGGTGACGAGCGGAACGAACATGGCGGCGAGGACCGATGCGCCTACGATCATGGCGCCGGTGTCCGGGCTGCGGCGCCGGGTCGCCCGCGCAACGGCGGTCGCGCTCAGCACCCCGGGGACGATCCCGAACAGGAAGGTCACCGCCTCGGTCCGCTCGAACAAGAGGTAGGTCGTCGAGCCGAGCACGAACCCCCCGAGCGCGGCACAGGCGATCGCGAAGCGACGGACCGGGACCGACTCGCTGCCGAGGAGGGCCTCCACGCCCACAGAGTGACGCGCCCCGGGGCGCGTTGCACTAGGACCTAGCCGACGGGGATCCCGTAGCGATCGAGGTACCGGTAGATCTGCCGCCGCGAGCGGCGCAGCTCGCGCGCGATGCGCGACACGTTGCCGCCGTGGACGGCGACGAGGGCCTCGAGCTCCTCACGCGAGGGGATCGGCCGCTTCTCCTCGGCCGCCGCGGGCGGCACGGACTCCGGCGCGGTCGGGGGCTCGCTGGTCGTGTGGCGCTCGAGGCGGTGCGCGATCATCGCGCGCGTGAGCCGCGCCTGCCCCGCACCGTCGATGCCGAGCTGCGTCGCGATCTCCTTCAGCTCGCGCACGTTGAACCGGAAGCGGTGCAGGAGCAGCGCCTCGACGAGGTCCGCCGCGAGCGGCGGGGCGCCTGCGGGCAAGCTCTCGCGCAAGAGGGGCAAGACGTCTTCCTTGCGCTTGCGCAGCGGCACCGTGTGGACGAGGTAGCCCGCGATCCGCGCGTACAGATCGCCGCGGAAGCGCCCCGCGTCGACCTCGTCGAGGAGCTCGCGGTGGGTCGCCGACACGAGCCGGATGTCCACGGGCACCGCCTCGGTGCTGCCGACCGGCGTGACCTTGCGCTCCTCGAGCGCGCGCAGGAGCTTGGGCTGGAGGATCGGCGAGAGCTCGCCGATCTCGTCGAGGAAGAGCGTGCCGCCGTCGGCGGCGCGCATGAACCCGACGTGCGCGCCCTTGGCGCCGGTGAACGCGCCCGCGACGTGGCCGAACAGCTGGCTCTCGGCGAGCGACTCCGGGATCGCGCCGCAGTTCACCGCCACGAAGCGCCCACTTCGCT